>NZ_JANQDJ010000043.1:0-92478 GCF_029891685.1 Umezakia ovalisporum Ak1311
CAACGGTCTGAGGATGTCTTTGACAATCTTGGGAAATGAATTTATAATCATTATCAATTATTCTATTTTAATACTTCGCCCAGAATTTACCATATTTTGGGCTATTTTTATCACCTCTTTCTTAACATTCAACACTTGTGCCAATTAGTAATTACATGGAAAAACCTCTAAACTACCAATTCACAGAATTAATAACTTCTTTGTATTTCAACACATAACCTTTGGTCATTGTGCTTACAGAGTAGTTATTCCAAGTGTTTTTAACCATTTGTTCTCGATTAATATTATTTGCAATTAATGCAATCTTTGCTACCATTTCCTCAACAGATGTGGCAAGATAGCCATTCATTCCTGGTTTGATTAACTCTTTAGCTGCTCCTCTATTAAAAGAAATCACAGGACAACCACAAGCCATGGCTTCAATCATTACCAATCCAAATGGTTCTTCCCATTGTATGGGATTTAAAAAACAGTAAGATTTTTGCAATAATTCTACTTTTTCTCCATTACTAATAGGTCCTATATATTCAGCATAATCTCGGTGTTCTTCAATTAATGGTAAAATTTCTTTGTAGAAGTAACTAGCACTTTCTGGTAAATAAGTATCTACTATCCCTGCAAGAATAATTTTTCTTTTTGCCTTAATTGCTGCTTCTATTGCATATTTTGTACCTTTATCTCTAGTAATTCTCCCAATCCACACCAGATTTTTTCTTGGTGATATTTCTGCTTGTATAAATTGATATTCTGATAAACCGTGAGGGATAATTCCTATAAAATTTAAGGGTAGTTTCGAGTCTATAATTGCATTTTTTTTTGCTTCCTCGCTGATAGCAATTAATGGAGTGTGTGGAGCAAAACTAAAATAGTATTTATCTCCGTGACCTAAATTATGTTCTCTTTTATCAAAGGGAAACTTGCTGTGTATAGTACATATATGGGGAATTTTGATTTGAGATGCCAATTTAAATATTATTAAGTCTGACTCTGAAGAAAGATGAGTATGTATGATATCATATTTTTCCTGATTATGTGCTATTTCTCTAAAAGTACTAATCATGTGATATTCAGGTTCAATACAGTTAGTCCAAGGGATTTTTTGCTGAGACAGTGAAATGTCTATGTAATATCTTAATTTTCCAGTTGTCTGGGAATCTCCTGACGCAAAAAGAGTGACATGATGACCTTGTTTAACTAATTCTTCACTTAAATTGCTGATGACTGCTTCTGTTCCACCATAATCTTTTGGAGGTACAGCAAACCAAGGAGGTGCTACTTGTGCTATTTTTATAGTTTGATATTTTTCATCAAAATTTTGCCCACTAGAAATTAATTGATTCTTGGGTATTAAATTATCTTCAAGTAATTTACCTTGGCTAATGGGAGGGTGAACAAGTTGTTTGAGTTGTTCACTATCCGCAGCTTTTGTTTGAGTCATTAAAGTTGATTCCTTCTATAATGAAGTTAATTATTTTAACTTAAAAAATAGTAATTAATCGGGGAATCTTGTACCATCTAAATCAGTTTTGTGAGGTTACCTCCTCCTAAATCAACACCGGAAAAATCTATTTTTGAGCGGGATATTGTTGTTTTAGTTCATTGGGCTGGATTTGCTGTATTTTCATTGAAGTTATTAAAATAGCAATACCATCATGTTTTGCCAAATAAGCCTTTCTTGGTTGAGTAAAATTAACGAGAACCAATAGCACAGTGAACAACACACTGTAACCTCAACAAGTGATGTTACAGTGAGTTGTTCAGCGTCATACATAACAGAAAGTTCATAAGCGAACTTTTCTTGCAAGTTAGTGAGTTTTGTAATAGCCGCAAAACACTCTTGTAGATTAATCATGTTATTTTCATGATTGAATATATTGGTTGTAATTGAGGAGATAATTCCTAATGCTAACTTGGCAATATTTATTGCTCATCACACTAAAGAAAGAATTAATGATAAAATAATAAGTATTAGATTATACATCTAATAAATGGAAGTTCTATTAACAAAAGCCGTCAATGTTCTGGATTAAAAGGCTCAAAGTTGATATTTCATAATTTGAATTGATTAATTACAACCTATTTAATTAAGTTTAAACTTATTTAGGCAAAAATGATGTGTCTTTAAGCAAATCTCGTTGTTACATTATCGGTACAATGACGCGTCTAAAATTTCTCACACATCTTCTCAAAGTTACATATTAACTGTTAATTTTTTTAGATTTGTGAAATTTACGTATTTCAACTGAAAACTTATTTATACAACTAATAAATACTAGAGTGATCATGACTTTAGCTGCTTTAGCCACTGAATTTTTGGTAGTGATGCATAGTAATGATCTATTGTCCTAGGCAGGTATTATAATCATGAACAAAATACCAGACTGCCCCAATGTAGTTGTGGAGTGATTTGGAGAACGACAATGTTTTACGGACTAAGGGCGCGACTCGTTGCCTAAGGGTATTATTGAATCCTTCGATATAACTTGTCTGACCACTATCTTTACCCACTGCATGATGGCCTTTACTTGGTAACACTTGTTCATATGCCTCCCAGAAATCTGTGTATCAAACTGCACACTGACGGTAGACTGGTGGAGGCGATAGCCATAACTGTTTTGCTGATTGGCTAGAGCGATGACCAATATATACGCCGACAATTTCTCGTGTTGTATCGTCAATTGCAAGCCAAATCCATTGTTTATTGGCTTTCGACCCTACATATGACCACATCCCAATATTTAGGAATTTGGTAATATTTCTGATTTACGTAGTATTGAAGCCAACGTAATGAGGCTTTGGTAATCCGAGGGATGGTTACCAATAAAACCCGTTCAAGTAAAAGTTTATCGATTAACCCACGTGTTGAGTTATCAATCGGTTGTCGCGTTAGACTTTCGACAAGTTGTCGTCCACAATTTTGGCATTTGAACCGTTGTTTTCCGTAATGAGTGCGTCCATTTTTCACTATGTTATTCGAGTTGCATTTAGGGCAGTGCATAGCTCCTGTATTGAAGGACACTTCCTTATTCTATCATTACTATGCATCACTACCCAAAATTTTTGCTGTCATCATTGTCAATGATGAACAGTTTTTTTATCAGTGTAAATCTAGGGTAGACAGAACACAGGAAGCATTTACCGGTTTTCGCCAAAGAAACAGTGGCCATGGGGGATATATAGGTACAATGCAAGTAGTTACACATCAAGAAAATCACCTGATAGCAAAACTAGAAACGGAATTAAAAGCTATAAATACTAGACTCAAAAGTGCTAGGGTGAATGTTTCCATCAGAAAATCCGGTAAGTCATTACAACTGAGAAGTACCCTACCCATTAAACCAGGAGATTTTGACAAAAACGGTATAGGAACAAAGCAATACGATATTTCTTTGGGTATTCCCTTTAATTTTCATGGCTTACAAACTGCGGAGGAAGAAGCCTATGAGCTAGGAAAGTTAATAGCCAGAAAACAGTTTCAATGGAATGAAAAATACTTAGGCAAAACTCACAATAAGGTTACAAAGAAAACCATTGGTGATTTAATTGCAGATTTCGAGGTGAATTATTTTCAAACTAGAAAACGTACCCTGAAAAGTGAGAATACATTTAGTAGCTATTTTTATATTGCCCAAAAACATTTACCCAAGAATAAATTAGCAATAGATATTAACTTTATTACAGCTGTAAAACTTTGTAATTCTTCAGATAGTGTGAAAAATGAGCTAATTAAAGTTATTCGGGTGCTGTGTAAATGTTCTGGTTTAGAAGTCCCAGAAATGAGTAATTTAAAAATAAAACCTACTGCTCAACGTCACCGTGATATACCTAGGGATGTAGATATAGAGCAAGAATATCTCAAGTTTGAAACTTATTCAATCAACCGCCCTAGTAAATTGCTCACCAGAGAAGATAGGAATAATTGGAAACTATGGCGCTGGGTATACGGAATGTTAGCTACCTATGGACTAAGACCTAGGGAAATTTTCGTTAATCCTGATTTAGATTGGTGGTTGTCTTCGGATAATATCATGAATACTTGGCGAGTAAATCAAGAGTGTAAAACTGGTGAAAGGGAAGCTTTACCATTATATCCCCAGTGGGTAGAAACCTTTAATTTAAAAGCTGATACCGAGGCTATTGAATTATTAAAAGCCAAAATTCAGGGTAAAGTTACCAATAAACAAATTAACTCGGCTCGTCATGGTACAGACAGATGGTTTAGATTTGTGGGTATTCCTTTTCAACCTTATGATTTACGCCACGCTTGGGCCATTCGCGCCCATTTAATGGGGATTCCTATTAAAGCTGCTGCTGATAATTTGGGTCATTCGGTAAATATGCACACATCTATTTATCAAAGGTGGTTTAGTTTAGAAAATCGCAAGGTGGCCATTGCACAAGCTATTAATAAAAAGTCACAGATGGAAGATTTGCAAGATATAGTTATTAAGCTGGAACATGAAAATGAGAAATTGAGAATAGAAAATGAAAGATTGCGCTTAAAAATGAAAAATCAAGAGTTAATACGCATAATTAATTAAATCTTTTAAGTTGTATGATTGCTCTTAGGCTTTATTGCATCAACCCAACCTAGAGTATAATGGAGTTAATATGAAAATTTCAGAAATGGAATGCTATAAATTATGCCTTATAGTCAGTTTACATCTATCGGTAAGGTTAAAGAAGCTTTCGGCTTGAAAACTCAAGAAGGTGGGAGATTTATTCCTGATAACCAAACAGTTGAAGTATCTGCTACTTTGAAAGCATTTTTAGAAGAAAGTTTACCCATTTCTTCTTCTGCTAGTGAAAAAGCCCGTTCTGAAGGAATTATTTACCCAGTCTTACTAGAAATAAGAAAAATTTTAAATCGGCAAATTAGCTTATTTTCCGGTGAAGATTTTACAGTTGATGAGTCAGTTGGACTTAATGGAATGTGTGATTTTCTGTTAAGTAGTTCTCCTGAAGTGTTAGAAATTGAAGCACCTGTAATTGTAATTGTTGAGGCAAAAAAGTCTGATTTAAGAACTGGTTTTGGACAATGTATTGCAGAGATGGTGGCCGCACAAAGATTTAATGCTGCAAAAAATCGTCCATTTTCAGTTATATATGGTTCCATTAGTAGTGGTACACAATGGCGATTTTTAAAGTTGGAAGGTGATACTGTAACTATTGATTTGATGGATTATTCTCTCCCACCTGTGGAGGAAATTTTAGGTATGTTGGTTTGGATGATTGAAAATAGATGATAGTCAATGGAAAATTAAAAATTATTCTCACGGTCAGCAGCGAAAACAAGACAGGCTTTAATATCTTCTGAAGTAAGTTCGCAAAAGTCTTGGAGAATTTCGGCTTTTGTCACACCACCTGCAAGATATTCCAAAATATTATATACAGTTATTCGCATTCCTCGAATACATCGCAAGGTGGCTATTGCACAAGCTATTAATAAAAAGTCGCACATGGAAGATTTGCAACAGAAAAATGAACGGTTGAAATTTGAAAATGAAGGTTTGTGATTACGTTTGGAATGTTTAGGTTTAACAGTTGTGGTTAATTAAATGGCTGGTAAAAATAAATTTTAGTGACATAATCAAGTATTTTTAGTATCTAAATTTCAGTTTAAGACTATGGTTAAATATTTAATAAACCTAAATCTGGTAATTCTTCTACAATCTTCACGGTTTCTAAACTAACGGTAATGATTTGTTTGACTAACCTGACTATATACTGCTCATCATCAAGGCGGTTGGGATTATTGGTAATTCCGCTCAGTTTATCTGTTTTAACTTGATATTGGTCTATAATCCAATCCAGAGCGGAACGGTTACCCAGACGGTAGTTAAAGACTTCTGGGGGTATACCGGTTAAGGTGAGAAAATCATTATATTTGATTTGAGTTTTATCTTTGCATAGGCGCATTTTTTCCACAAGCCAATCTATGGGTAAGTCTTTATTTTCTAGATGTTTGAGGGGATATTGGGGCTGTTTTTCGTAGTTGATATGAATTTCTGCAAGTCGTTTTCCCGCGGTGACAAAGGAGTGAAACTCAGGAGCGTAGGGAATGCGGGGAAGTTCTTTTTTGAGGTTGGCTGCGTAGCGTTCCCGGTAGTGGGGATGATGGAGGACTGCATAGATGTAGTAGAAGATGTCCCATTTTGTAATTGTGGTATCTTGGTAATGATGGCGATATGTTGACAATGCCCAGTGTGTGATGTTTTCTTGGCGGTTTGTCCCGTCTTCGTTATAAGTGTAAAAGGGGAAACATTGAGTACCACACCCCCCACCAACAAGATGTAAATCGCAAATCTGGTTACATATAAATATCATAAACGGCTTTTCAGAACCACAGCCAGTAAGACAAATCACCCGATTTTCTGCTTCAGTTTCAACAGTGGGGAATATTACAGGGAACTTCCCACGTCTATGAATTAAAACTTGATCAAAATAAACATACTGTAAAGTAAATGGCCTATACAGAGCTATTCTGATGTTGGCTAAATTAAATTCTGTAGAAACACCAGCATTTAATAATTGTTTTAATTTACTACTCCATTTAATTTTTTCGTCATCATATAAAACAAAAGAGTCAATATTTTGTTCAGATTTGGCGCTGGTTTTCCACTTAAAAACCTGTTGGTTATAGGTTTCAACTAAAACATTGATATTTTTAATTAAATCCTCAACTTGATAACTATAAACCCAATTATCCCTATTTGTACTAATACCTAAGCTGTAAAGTGAAAAAATGGCTGAGGTATTTGCAGATGTAGATTTTATCTCTTTATTACCTATGGGTAAAAATTCATGATAATCTAGTTTTAACTCATTGGTTAACCAATTATGATTTTTATCTGGTGTAATTTCTTGCCATTCTACATTACCCGTATGCTCAAGTTTTTCTAAATAGGCTAACCTTTGTTCTTTTGTCCAAGCGTCATCTATTGCGGCGTAATATATTTTGGCTTGTTTCATAAATCCTTTGGTTCTAATCCGGTTTTCTTAGCAATGTGAGTAAGCATTTTTGAGCCAATTTCATCACCATGTCCAATTCTAGTTTGTCAGCAATCACTTTTTCTTCACAAAGATATTCACACTCACACCTACTTGAATATTAAATACATTATAAGCAGTTTTATCTGTGCGCTTTCTGATATTACCGCCTAAATCAAAAATATAAATGTTAGTAAATTCTTTTTCCAGAAATTCACGCATCCCATCAAAGGATAGCGCATCAATAAAACTATTATTAGTGACAAAAGCAATAATCCCTTCCTCCCGAATTCTATCACTCGCCCAGCGAATAGCTTTTACATAGGTATCTGAAAGTTTATTTTTTAATGTCGCCTTTGAGGCTTTGGCGTAGGTTGCGGCTACTCGGTCATCTATACCAGTTTTATCTTTATTAGTATATTTCCTATTTTTATTATTATCATTTTCATTCATCTGACCGACATTATAAGGAGGATTACCAATAATGACAAATATATCTGATTCTCTTTGTGTTTTGACCCGTTGCATATTTTCCGGGCTAAATAAATCTAACTGTGTAATGTTTTGGTCTTCAAAGGTATCAACTAAACATATTCCTGGAAAAGGTTTATATTCTCCCACTTGCTCAAAATATTCATGTTCAATATTGAGGGAGGCAATATAATAAGGTAATAACATCACCTCATTACAATGTAATTCATGGTTATATTTGTGAGGTAAAGCCGACTTTTGGATTTCGACAATTTCCCGCATTACCCGGATGATAAAGTTACCAGTCCCCACAAAGGGGTCAAGGATATGTACACCTTGGTGAACTAAAGACTTATTAAAGTCTTTTTGTAAAATCTCTTCTACACTCCTGACCATAAAATTTACAATGGGTTGGGGAGTATATACAATCCCGTGGGTATCTGCAACTTTGACGGAAAAACCTTGAAAAAACCGCTCATAAATTTTATTGAGAAAGTCTTGCTTGCGAGAAAAATCATCAATGGTGGCGGCGGTTTCTTCAATTGCACCATAAAATCTATCTAAACTACTTAAAAAATGACTTCTACTAAAAGACCTAGAAGTTAATGCATTAATTACTTTTTCAATTTCCGTTGCAATAATATTACGTTGAGTAAAGTCAGGATTGTTAAAGACACTTCTAAAAATCCGCTCGGTTAATAAATACTGAATTAACATTTCTTCTACCGCTGCTTCTGACAAGTTTGGGTTAATTGACTGGCGACAAAGTTGGAAGAAATCACTAAAAGCATGAATAAACTGTTTATTCTTTTTTTTCTGTTCCCGAATTAATTCTAATAAAGCTGTGGCGTGTTCCTTCACCCGCACACCAAACTCTTCCACTGCTTTATCCCATTGTTCAATAGCTGGGGGGCGATATTCAAATAAATGTCGGACTACATCGACTAAATTTTGGGGCTTGGTGATGTCTTCATCTAAAAGACATTTACCATTTTGGTAGAGAATGGCGCGATGTGGTTGCTGAAAAATAATATTATCTTTGGGATAACCCTTGGCGAGTTTTTTCTGTGCTTCTTTTTTTAAGTCGTCTTTCATATCTTTAACTTCCCAGTAAGCACGGGGTAAATTATAGTCATCTACTAAAGCTCCATCTATTCGTAGCTGTTGTTTTTTTTCTCTTTTTAGCCCATATTCTTGGATGAGAGTCCATTGAAACTGTTGACCGCAGGATTCGAGTAACTTTTGAAAAGCAGCTTTAACGGCGGTTTCGTGGACAACGCCCAATTTTTTAAACTGTTCTAATTCTTGATAATAGTGCTTAACAGGTTTGTGAGTTGTTTTGAGATTAAGAGCCAGCATATAAACCCTAATATTTAGATAATCAAAAAATCCAGATTGTCAAAATACTACACTGTAAACCTGTAGTCAGAAATGTTGACTGTTGACTGCCCAAGCTGTGCGTCGGTGATACAAAATTTGAGCAATTAATGATTATATTCTTAATAGACAATGAACTTTATCTGGGTAAAACGCAAAATTGTAAATTTTTATTGCAGGATTCAACGCTTCTGACCTCTAGTGTAATTACTTTATTTGTTAACCTGGGAAACTTTTCAAAGAAAAGTATTTTTTTTTAAAAGTTTGTAATTTATTTATCATAATTTATGTATACCTCTTGACAATGGGAGGTAAATAGGGTAAAAATAGGAGGTAAAAGTAGTAGATAAAGTCTAAAAAAACGCCTGTTCTAAGAAATTTCCTGGGGCAAAGTTAGGGCAAGGTTAAATCATCATTTGATTTCGGAGAATGGGAGAAACCCTAGAAATCACAGCTTAATCTTCACGGATAGGCATAGCAAAACCACCACATACAACGTCACCTAATACGTCGTAAGATACGAAGTCAACGTTTTGGTAAGCGCCGTTTTCTTCTAGGAAGTTAATAGCGGTGATAATACCACGACCAGCACAACCTACACCGGGTTCTGGACCACCAGATTCCACGCAGCGAACACCACGGAAACCGGTTAACATTACTTCTTCGAGTTCTAGGTCTTCTACAGCGCCTCTTTCAGCGGCCAGGTGAAGAACGGTGGTTTGTGCTTTGCTGTGTAACATCAAACGGGTGGAGTCAGCTTTGGGGTCACAACCAACGATGAGGATGCGCTGACCCATTTCTGCCATAGCTGCCAGGGTGTTTTGGGAAGTGGTAGATTTACCGATACCACCTTTACCGTAAAAAGCTATCTGTCTAATGTTTTCGTCAACTGACATGATTGTTTTTCTCCTGAGATTGGTTGGTTACTGGGTCTGTGTGTTGACGTTCACGCCTGTTGAGCTACGGCAGTGAGCGCGTGTAGAACGTCGCCGGGGGGCGATCGCTCTACAACAAATTGGGTCAGTGTTGGGGTCATAATGGTTCGGGGTTAAGTTTTTATGTATGTTGTTGATTTTGTTTAGTTGGTTTCCCGTGTCATTTGTCGAGCCTCCACTAGACAAATGACAAAGGAATTACACACTTTACAAATATGAAGAGAAAATAAGCAGGATTTGACGAAGTTATTCGCCAATCAATGCAGAGTTCCTTACTTGTTCAAAATGGCGGCTTTGAGGCTAGAGACTTTAGCCATTGCAGCGTTAGCGTCTTCTGCTGCAACCCCGGATGCGGTCATTGCTGCGCTCAGGTACTTAGTAATGGCTTCAAAGTGTTGGTCATTGAGGTTCATCCCTGAGTGGGTTTTGTCCATGGGACGGCCAGAGTATTGCTTTGGACCTTCGAGAATTTGAGAGAAAAAGGCAATTTGATGGGCGCGTTGTTTCGCCATATCGGTTTTAGCGAAGAAGCCTTTGAGGCTGTTGTCTGCCATAATGCTGTGGTGAAAGGCATCAACTACTTTCTCAAGTGTTGGCTGTCCACCAATTTTCTCATACAATGTAGTCATATCCTGTTCCTTGTGCTGCGAGTTGGATAATGGAATTGACAATTAGGTATTGTTGGTGTGTGTATTGGGTAGGAATGAAGCATTGATTGGGTCAAGTTATTTGGCTCAAGTCCTACTTAGGGTGTATTTGTAGGGTGTGTAAATTTTAAAATTACGGTTCCACTGCCACGACCACCAAGTTCTTGCCGACACGATGTTGCAACCTGGCTTCAATGGCAATCTTGAGGGTGGCTGTGCTGCTAGAACAAGAACCACAAGCTCCTTGAAGTAAGACCTTGACTTGATCGCCTTCTACATCGTAAAGTTCCACATCTCCACCGTCAGCAATCAGCACGGGTCTGACTTCTTCATCTAGAACTTTTTGAATCAGTGCAATTCTCTGCACATTTGTGAGGGGCTTTGGTGATTGCTGTTGAGAGTTAGCAAGTGGAAAGCTGTGGCTGTTAAGAGCAGGTGCGGGGGCTTTTTCCTTTACACTTCTTATTATATCATCAATATTCGCTAAACAGGAACCGCATCCGCCACCAGCTTTTACATAATTTGTTACCTGTTCGGCATCAGTGAGATGATTTTCTACAATCACACGGCGAATTTTGGCTTCGCTAACACCAAAGCAGCTACAAACTAATGCGCCTTCATCATCATCATGGGTAGGACGGGGTATGCCTCGATAATTATAAATAGCAGCTTCTAGAGCTTCTTGTCCCATGACAGAACAGTGCATTTTGGCTTCTGGCAAGCCCCCCAGGTAATCTGCAATCTGTTGATTAGATACTTTCAAAGCTTCATCTAGGGTTAAACCTTTGACCATTTCAGTTAAGGCACTGGAAGAAGCGATGGCACTGGTGCAGCCAAAGGTCTGAAAACGGGCATCTAAGATTGTGTCAGATTTCACTTCTACTTTCAAGTGCAGTCGCAGGGCGTCACCACAAGCAATACTACCAACTTCTCCGGTGGCAATTTTCACTCCGGGTTCGTCAGTTTCTTCAATAGCTCCCTGATTTTTGGGATTGTAAAACAAGTCTAATACTTTATCTGTGTAGTCCCACATGGTCAACTTTTGATTTGAGATTTTGGATTTTAGATGAGGGACTAGACATGAGGAAGAGGAAAAATCTTCCTCATAGCTAGTACCCAGTACCTAGTCCTTAACTATGAATTAGTGCTTGTTCTTGCAGCCAAGCCGCATCTTCATTTTTGAAGGGAGACATGGCGCGTAAACGTTCTACAATACCGGGCATGATTTCTATGACTTTGTGGATTTCAGCTGCTGTGGTGTAGCGAGACAGACTGAAACGAATGGAACCGTGTAAGGTAGTGTAGGGTAAACCCATGGCCCGGAGAACATGAGAAGGTTCTAGGGAACCGGAAGTACAAGCGGAACCAGATGAGGCACAGATTCCGTATTTGTTGAGGGACAGCAGAATTGCTTCACCTTCAATGTATTTAAAGCCGATATTTGTGGTGTTCGGTAATCTCTGCGTTAGGTCGCCATTTACTTCGCAGTCAGGAATTTTAGCGAGTAAAGTTTGCTCTAGGCGATCGCGCAGTTTTCTTTCTCTGGCGGTAGCCTCTTCTAGGTGTAAGAGTTCCAACTCGGCGGCTTTACCCAAAGCAATAATACCTGGAACATTCTCTGTTCCTGCTCGACGACCACGTTCTTGGTGTCCGCCAATGAGTAAGGGACGAAATCGCACACCGCGCCGGACATACAAAGCACCAATTCCTTTAGGAGCATGGATTTTATGACCGGACAAAGTTAACATATCTATGGTGCTGGTCTTCATGTTCATGGGAATTTTTCCCACTACTTGCACTCCATCCACATGAAAAATAGCGCCATACTCTTTAACTCTTAACCCAATTTGCTCAATGGGAAAAACCGTGCCTGTTTCGTTGTTGGCGTACATAATTGTTACCAAGGCGGTGTTGCCGGTTAGAGCAGCTTCTAGTTCATTTAAATCTAGCTGTCCCTGACGATTTACCGACAGATAAGTAACAGTGTAACCTTGGGTTTCCAGTTGTTTGCAGACATTCAAAACTGCTGGGTGTTCAACTTGCGTAGTAATGATATGTCGCTTTTCTGGTTGTGCTAACAGTGCGGCGCGAATGGCGGCGTTATCTCCCTCTGTACCGCAACTAGTGTAGACAATTTCTGATTCATCAGCACCGATGAGGGCTGCTAGTTGTTGGCGTGCTATCTTTACGGGTTTGGCAAGTTGTCCACCAAAGGTGTGCATACTAGAGGGATTACCATAGTAGTCCCGTAAGTAAGGCAACATCACCTCTAAAACTTCCGGGTCTACTTTGGTTGTAGCGTTATTGTCTAGATAAATGATGCTCATCCTGATACACCTATGACTTTGCTGTGATGTCGAGATAATTGCTCCGAGAATTTTTTGGAGTAATAATTAAACCAACGTTCCCAGTAATCTTGTTTGTTAGTTAATTTTGCTAAAGAGCGGTTGTAATTAGCAAACCAGCTTTCCCAATAATCGTTGGGTTGTTTGACACAACCGTTACAGGTGGGACAACCAGCTTTACACTGAGGAACGGAATAAACACTCCCAAAGCAGTTTGTACAAAGTTCCGGGTCAATCCAACGATTACCGTCAATTACTTTAACTGCATTAGTGGGACATACAGACAGACAAAGATCGCAGGAAATACATTGGCTAGTGATTTGGTAAGCCATGATTATTCTCCTTTTTGGGTATTGGGTATTGGGTAGGGGGTTACTAGGTACTGGGTAGAAGGTACTGATATTGGGAGGTTTTTCCCTTATGTGTAGTTTCTGGTCCCTAGTCCCTAGTCCCTAGTCCTTAGTCTCTGGTCCCTAGTCCCTTTACATATTGCTCGTAAAATTCCAAAGCAACTTTTTCAATCACGTCGTAAGCTTCAACAGTCTGTATTCCCGCTGCGTGCAATTTTTCTTGAGGACAGTTACCAATTTTGGCAACTAAAACTGCTTTGCAATCTGCGATGGCTGCCATAATATGCTCAAATGTGGCTTCTTCTCCGAATCCACCTTGGCAATATTGGTCGATTTTGCGATGACCGATAAAGCTAACTTCATTACCATCCACTTCGTAAATCTGGAATTCCTTGGCGTGACCGAAGTGTTGGTTAACTAATCCACCGCCTTTAGTGGCCACTGCAACTAAGACTTTGGGATTATGAGTAAATTCCTTACCTGTACGTGCGTTTTGTTTGGCTATTTTGAGTTCTTGTTTAAACTTTTCAATGCCGTCGTGAACAGCAGTGCGTTGTTCTAGATCGTATTCTGGAGACATTTCCAAGAATTTGTCTTTGGTAAATTCCTGGCTACGGTCTTCTCCTAATAATCCTACCGCATCAGCGCGGCATTGGCGACAATGGCGCATCATTTTCATGTTGCCAGCACAATTGTCTTGTACCGCCTTGACTTCTTTGGGTGTGGGGCCTCGTTGACCTGTTAAACCAAAGTGAGTACCGTGTTCTGGTGCTGAAATCAAGGGCATGATGTTGTGCAGAAATGCGCCTTTCTCGCGAATCATTTTATTCACTTCGATGAGGTGCTGATCATTAATGCCCGGAATCATTACGGAGTTAACTTTGCACAAGATATCAGCTTCTTGGAGTGCTTGTAAGCCTTCTATTTGCTTTTCTAACAGAATTCTAGCACCTTCAACACCTCTATAACGTTTACGCTTATAATGAACCCAAGAATATATTTTAGCGCCGATTTCTGGGTCTATGGTATTTAAGGTGATGGTAACGTGATCTATATTTAGTTGTTTGATTTTGTCAACATATTCCGATAGCATTAAACCGTTAGTTGAGAGGCAAAGCTGGATATCCGGGGCTTTGTCTGCAATCAACTCAAAAGTGCGAAAAGTCTTTTCAGGGTTCGCCAATGGATCACCAGGTCCGGCAATTCCCACCACTGTCATTTGAGGAATTTTGCCTGCAATGACCAAAGCTTTATGTGCTGCTTCTTCTGGTGTGAGTAATTCACTAACTACCCCAGGACGACTTTCGTTAGCACAGTCATATTTACGATTGCAATAGTTGCATTGAATATTACAAGCTGGTGCAACTGCAACGTGCATCCTGGCGTAATGGTGATGGGCATCTTCACTATAACAGGGATGTTTGGCAATGCGTTCTTGGACTTTTTGATCCATTTCTACGGTGGTGCTGCTGTCACATCCGCAACCACCTGATTTTGCTGGGGTTAATGCTGGTTCCTGATGGGAGGAGGTGAGGAGTCCGTCAGACGGTAGTATCATTGAATTTCGCAAGGGTCGGTGGACTAAATGCCACAGTGGGAGATGCCGTTGCTACTGTCTTTACCTAAGAAATGAAGTCGGGTCTTGTAATCAGTTAACAGTTAACAGTGGAAAACTGTTGACTGCTGACTGCTAACTCACCTATAGCTGGTGTGTGTCAACTTTTGGGTCTGGGTGGAATTTGTTTGTGAGTACACCCGCGACTTCTATTTGCAAAGGCATGGTGCTATCTCATCCCTCCACTCACTCTTGGCTATTGCTTTTAGTGCAGCGTTGAGTGATTGGCGATATATGATTTATAGCAGTGGTTATTCCATGGTCACGGGGTTTATTAAGGATAGAATTTATTGGATTTATTACGCTTGTACTCAAACCTTACTACCCTAACTGTGTGGGCTTTACAAATTTTAAAAATTTATTTTTTGGGCAGGGGTTCTAGTATTTTTCGGCTGGGGTACGAGTATTTATGAAGAGGGGTTCAGGATTTCTTTGTACTCAGGGGTAACCCACTGCTAGCAAGGGTTTTAGTCTATTTTATTGGGGTTTGAAAGTACATAGATATGTACTCAAATCGGCCTTAAATCCCATTGACAAAGAAAAGGGCCAGAGGCTTAAGGGGGGAAAACTGGAGCAGGTTCAAGTACCACTACTCCAGATACGTGCGAAATTCAATTCTGTATCCAAGATATCATTTTTTTTGAGGAAAAAATGCAGTTCATTTTTTTTTAATTTTCCCACGGAATATAGGTCTAGGTTCTTGCACCTGGGGAAAAAAGCAGGTTTCTTAAGAAAAGATAAAGTTGAAACACTGCTTAATTTTTCTTTGAGAAACCCAGTTAATGAGGTTGTTGTGAGAATGATGCAATATCTGAGCGGGATGAAGGAATTGCATAATCGGCACTTAATCAGGAACTCCATTAGTTTTGATTCTACATCTATTGAGAATTAATGTCTATAATTACCAATAATGAAACGGCAGGGCGGATTTACTCGTTAATAGTCATCCCTTGCAGCTAAGGCCAAGTTAAAATTGAGATATTGAGTGAGTTTGATTATGTATCTAACCTATCATTTTTTTAGGTGAAAAAAATGCGTTTTATATTTATTTTATTTTCTTGACATAAAAATACTTATTCCACAAAGTACCCTAAGTAATTATGCTAAAGAACACTTTGCCAAGAATTTAAATCAACACAGCATAAAATGAGAGTTGCATCCTCCCACTAACCCACATTGCTATAATTATTGATCAATTGAGGCGCAATAAATCCAAAATTACTACCAAGACACAATGGGTAATCAATTGATGGTTCAAGCCTAATGGCTAAGTTTAAAATCCTTGATTTTCTCTTAGTAAGCACAGGGGGAATTTGTTTGTATAGCTGGGATTTATAATCCCCAGGGCTTAGTGCAGGATGTCAAATGAGAGGCCTGGTCATTGAGATTTTTCATGGCTTGAGTTATATTATTGGCTTTTAGGAATAACTTTCCTGATACCACTTTTACCAATAGCGTCACCTTTGTAACGAGGGATGACATGAATACTGGTGTGCATAATATTTTGTCCGCCTTCTCGATTAATGTTCATACCGACATTAAAACCATCAGGTGCAAATTCTGTTTTGAGAATTTCTTGGACTTTATTGACCATAAACCAGCAAGCACATTGTTCTTTAAATGGTAAATCAAAATAATTGCTAACATGACGTTTAGGAATAACTAAGGTATGTCCTTTAGTGATGGGATAGCCATCCAACATAGCATAGGCGGTTGCTGACTCTGTTAATAATGTGAGATGTTTATGAGGGTTACAAAATATACAATAATTAGATGAATTGCGGCGCTGATTATAATGAATGTACTCATATATCTCGCGGATTTCATCTGCGTATAAAGAATTAAACGGAAGTTTGGCTAAACATTGATATGTAGGCTTTTTATAAATATAATGTTCTCTAAATCCTTCTTTTTTGATATCTCTTCTTACGGCATAGTAAGCTTTTCCTCCTGCTTTTAATAAGTGCGATACTTCCATGAGAATATTAGCTTGTTCTTCGGGGAGCAAAACATTCAAAACAAAAAAACAAATTATTGTGTCGAATTTACCTTGAGGATATTCGGGAAAATAATGTGGGTCATAGCCTGTAATGTCAAACCCTTTTTCGCCGATGAATTTAACATCACTACCAAAGCCGCAACCAAAATCTAGTATTTTGCCATGAAGCAGGTTTTGATTTAATAAGAACTCTGCGGGAAATGATAAATAATTTCTTTCTTTTGCTGTGAGATGGCTGAATATATTTTTTTGCTGTTTCATGGAATTTTGAGATGCATGCTATCCTGTATTAGCACATTTGATACTGAAATTGCAGTAAGTAAGTTGATCGAGTCTGGTTTCCCCTTGGCCAAGGTTCACAATGACAACTTTTCAACTAAACTTCTCTACAAGGGTTCGGTAAAACCTATATTTGAATTCGGTTGATGTCTAATGGACTGGGGATAAAATAGCTGGGCTGACTTTGATGAGGTGTACAAGTTTATATATGTTTACAAAACTCATTGTTTATATTAAGAAAGGTATAGATACGCACAGACAATAAAACCGAAATCAAAATAAAGAAACAGGTTTTTTCTCTAGCTGAATAATAGAATAAGAATCGTAGCTGGATATACAGATATATCATCTTTGCGAGGAAGTGAGTACAACTTAATAAATTGCAAAATAACTTGCCTAATTCTCTGCAAACTCTTACAGGCAAAGTTCTTTGTGGTGAGTACAAAAATTCTAAAGCCTCTACCCTAAAAACACCAGAACCCCCATTATTAAACACTAGCACCCCTACCCCAAAGGAAATTTTAAATTTATTTAAAATCGGGGTTTGAGTTAGTTGAGTACAGCTGTAATTAATCCAATAAATTCAATCAGGATTGGTCGTAGCGTCTAGTTGGGAGTTACCTGATATAAGCATAAAAATAGCACATGGCTCTTTTAACGAAACACTACCGATGCAACAGTCATTAAAGAGTATCGAAAATAATCAGGCTGGAATGGAACCACGTTCTCAAAATACATCTGTGCTGAAAAATCTGTTCTCTGGTGCTTTTTTAAAATTGTTATGGAGTGATTTTAAAATCATCTTTGAACGCGATCCAGCGGCACGTAATTGGCTAGAAGTGGTGTTTTGTTATCCGGGGTTGCACGCACTATGTTTGCATCGTGTAGCCCATTGGTTACACTGTCGGGGAGTAGTTTTCATCCCGCGTTTGATTTCTCACTTGGGTCGGTTTTTAACAGGAATTGAAATTCACCCTGGTGCAGAGGTTGGTAAAGGTGTATTTATCGACCACGGTATGGGTGTTGTCATTGGTGAAACTGCCATTGTGGGAAATTATACGCTCATTTACCAAGGCGTTACCCTTGGTGGCACCGGTAAAGAAAGTGGTAAGCGTCATCCCACTCTGGGGAAAAATGTTGTGGTGGGTGCGGGTGCGAAAGTTTTGGGAAATATCCACGTTGGGGATGGTGTCCGTATTGGTGCAGGTTCTATTGTTTTGCGTGATGTGCCCCCAGATGCAACTGTTGTGGGGATTCCAGGTAGAATTATTCACCCCAAACAAAACGTCAATCTGCATCCCCTAGAACATGGAAAGCTTCCTGATGAGCAAGGAACTGTGATTAGTTCTCTAGTTTCCCGGATTGAGAAACTAGAACAACAATTGCAATCTCTGAACATTCAACCCCAGGATAAATAACAGTTGACAAAAAATCATTAATCATGTTAAAACCTCATAGTTCTGATCCTCTAGGCGATCAAGTGTTGCAGATTCCTTTGTGCGATCGCTGGGGAATTTGTCAGCGTTTACAAGAATTGATGATTCCCTGCTGTTGTCACAGCGATGGTTCTTTACGAGTGCAAGTAAATAATTTACTAGAAGCGATACTCGTTCGCAGTACAGTGATACAGTTTCTCGCTTCTCGCCATGAATTAGTGGAATGGCTAGAGCGTTGCTGGAATTCACATAACTCCTAAACTGGGTTTCTGGGTTTGGTGCATCTCTGCGTGTTAACGCTGTAGACCGTAGCCCGACAAACATGATCATGAGCAATTTCGATGATGACAACTTGTAACAGCGAGAGAAAATTTATCAATTTTTTACATCAGGAACTCGAACTGACAAATGCAGATATTGCTGTAGCACTACGACATCGTAAATTTGATAATGGCCCCTTACCTATGCTTCTCTGGCAATATGGAATAGTGAACTTACAGCAACTAGAGCAAATTTTCGATTGGCTAGATGAGCATCATTAACAGATTTGTTGTCTAAGTTTTAGTAAGTTAACTTGCCTATGTTGCCGCAAATAAATGAGGTGTAATTATAGGATTAAACCAAGACGGGCTTTGATTTTATTGGTATATTTACTACTTTGCTAAATCTAGGATTTGCTAATAGTTAACTCAGTTAATTGCTATTATAAAATACCTGATTTATCAAGGGTAAAAATAATTCTAAAATTATACCGATATTTGGTTCTCTGTCATACAGATATGATGTGGGTATTTAGCTATGATTTAATAATCATGAAGATGAACTATTAAATCTGAGAGTTTATAGCATTTACCATTCATCATTCAGCATTTGTATTAGGCATTTACCATGACAGAATTTGCAGGTAAATAAGCTCCCAAAGCATACAGCATATTAAGAATGATTCCTAAGAGGGATGTTTGAGATGAATGAAATCTTAATTAATGACACTACATTACGTGATGGTGAACAAGCTGCTGGTGTTGCTTTTACCTTTGAAGAGAAAGTAGCGATCGCGCAATTTCTCGATGCTATTGGTGTTCCTGAATTAGAAGTAGGCATTCCAGCAATGGGAGAAGCGGAAACACACGCCATTTTAGCAATTTCTGACTTGGGTTTGCAAGCGAGGCTTCTCGGTTGGAATCGGGCTGTAATTTCAGATATTAAAGCTTCAGTTACCTGTGGTTTAAAGCGAGTACACATTGCCATTCCGGTTTCTGGAATCCAAATCGCTGCTAAATTTCATGGTCAATGGCGGGTAAGTTTGCAACGGCTGAAAGACTGTATCAATTTTGCCCTTGATCAAGGTCTTTGGGTCGCAGTAGGAGGGGAAGATTCTTCCAGAGCTGACCCTAACTTTCTTTTAGATGTAGCGCTGAATGCTCAAGAATGGGGCGCATCGCGGTTTCGCTTTTGTGATACCGTAGGTATTCTTGACCCATTCAGCACCTACACCAAAGTTAAACAGTTGGTTTCAGCTTTGTCTATTCCCTTGGAAATTCACACTCATGATGATTTTGGTTTAGCAACTGCTAATGCTTTAGCTGGTATCAAAGCTGGAGCTACATCTGTAAATACCACAGTCAACGGTGTAGGTGAAAGAGCTGGAAATGCAGCTTTAGAAGAAGTTGTTATGTCCATCAAACGTATTTACGGTATTAATTTGGGTATTGATACTCGCCGTTTGTTAGAACTATCACAACTGGTAGCTTCAGCATCCAATTCTCATGTCCCGCCCTGGAAAGCAATTGTGGGTGAAAATACCTTCGCTCATGAATCGGGAATTCATGCTCACGGTGTATTGCAAAACCCCCTTACCTACGAACCATTTGCGCCGGAAGAAGTAGGTTGGGAACGGCGTTTAGTGGTGGGTAAACATTCTGGTAGACATTTGGTATCGACTTTGTTACAGCAAAATAACATTTTCCTCAACCCAGAGGAAACCCAATCTGTGTTAGATGCAGTTCGCCAGGAATCCATCAAGCAGAAACGCAATCTCACTGTTGAAGAACTGTTGAGCTTGGTCAAAGAACAGAGGTACTCTCATGCAACGTGATGAATTAGAGCTAAATTTACCGCCTGTTTTTGAAATTGGTCAAAAAGTCAGACTGCGTAAACTCATCAAAAACGATGGTACCTTTCCCGGTCAAGAAATTGGGGCTGTTTTAGGGAACAAAGGAGATATTGGCTATATAGCGAGTATAGGTACTTATTTACAAACTTCCTATATTTATGCAGTGCATTTTTTAGAGACAGGGTTCGTCGTCGGTTGTCGGAAAAAAGAACTAGAAGCCGTTGAGGAGAATTCAAATGAAAGTAATGTTGCGGATGAATGACGCGGGAAATTTAGTTGCTTACGTTGCTAAAAAAGACCTGGAAGAAGAAGTTGTTAAACAAGCAGACAGCAATGGTGGAATAATTCTAACTTTAGCAAATGGCTGGGAATTAGAATTTGCTGAATTACCTGACACTGACAGTTTGCCGTTAACTGTGGAAGCTAAAAGGTTAGCTTAATAATTAAGTGTAAATGAATATAAAGCACTTATGATCTAAGCGAAACACAGGGCAGGCAAGATGCTTGCCCCACAAGATTTATACTATTAAATTGTGTGCTTTAGTGAGTGAGAAAGTTCCATATGATGGTAGTTGCGAGAAATGCTGATTTACAGATGAGGTGGCAATTCAAGAGGAATTGTACCTAATAAGCCTTTACGAAAATCTGTTAATAGGTGTCTGGCTGTGCGTTCTACATCACCTTGGTAACGATGTTCTGCTAAGACTTGTAAATAACTTTCGCCAGTGTACAGTACAGGGTCAATTTGGTAGCGAGAATATAAAGGTGAAGATGGTAATAACTCACCTGCTGTTTCTTGCAGTTGATTAAGTAAGTCTATGAAAGCTGATGCTACTAGCTGATTATCATAAGATGCTTGACCAATGTCATCACAAATTGCTAGTTTCACTGCGGCTTCTTGATTGCCCATTTTTAAAGGAATCACTCCCGGAGCATCTAATAATTCTAACTGTTCAGAAATTCTCACCCAACGCAAGGAGCGAGTTACCCCTGGACGGGCGGCACTTTCTACTACTCGCTTTCCTAGAAGACGGTTAATTAAGGCTGATTTACCGACGTTGGGAAAACCAATGACTACAGCCCGCACTGGACGAGGCAACATTCCCCGTTCGTGTCTTCTTTGATTCAGTTTTACTCCTGCTGCTTGAGCGGCTTTGGCAATAGCAACTACACCTTGACCTTTTTGAGCATTAGTAAAATAGGCAACTTGATCTTGATGTTTAAACCAATCCACCCAAAGCGATCGCACTGGGGGCGGAATCATATCTAATCGGTTTAATACTAAGATACGGGTTTTGTTTCCCACCCATTCATCTATTTGGGGGTGATGTGTGGACAAAGGTATGCGCGCGTCTCTTACTTCCAGGACTACATCTACCCGTGTCAGCTGTTCTTTGAGCTGCTTTTCCGCTTTGGCAATATGGCCTGGATACCATTGAATTAGGTTTAGTTTATAGTTTTGAGTTAAAGACATATTTATTTACTAATAGCCTCCCATTGTAACACATGAGGTGGCAATGATAGGGAAAGACATAGCAAAGTTTTCTTTGCTTTACTACTCATCACTTTTGATGTAGGATTAACCGATTGCCGTCAGGGTCGTAAGCATAAATTTCTCTACCATGGGAGGCTGTGGAGATTTCTCCGGGGGGTGGGTAGCCTAAGTTTTCTATATGAGCGATGGCTGCTTCTAAATTACTCACTTCTAAACACAAACTCATCTTACTGTTGGCTGAGGTGGCAAATTCCGATGTGTGTTTTTTTTGCGGTTTAAAAATACCCAAGCGTACACCAGGAAGTGAAAATTCTGCGTAGATATTTGGCATGAAAGAGGATGGTTTTTGATTAAGAAATTGGGTATAGAAGCTGACCAAATTTTCAAAATTAATAGATGCTACAGTGACCAGTGCTTCGGTATATTGAAAAATCATATTTATATTTTGCCAAAGGATTTATAAGCAAAGTGCGGATATACACCAAATCACCATTGTGAAAATGGGTGTTTTACTAAATAGCTGTTGAAATATTTGCGGTGGTGGGATACTTCCTCACCAATCCAAGGAGGAAGGGAAATCTGTTGATTTGCATCATTGAGTTCAACTTCTGCTAAAATCAGTCCTTCATTAAGACCATAAAACTCGTCTATTTCCCAAATCAAACCATCCCACTCTACTTTGTATCTAATTTTTTCAATCAAAGGTTTTTGACACAATGTATTCAGCATCTCTTGAGCATCTTCTACAGGGATGGGATACTCAAACTCTAATCTTGAACAATCAACGCTAGGCCCTTTAATTGTCAAATAACCTTGTTGTCCTGCTATACGTACACGTACAGTAACTTTGTCTTGTGTGGCAATGTATCCTTGACAATATACAGTTCCTGGCGCTAAGTCTCGCCAACTATCATCTTTAAGTAAGTATTTACGTTCAATTTCTTGAGCCATTTTGTGAAATTATTTTTTCTGGGAAATATAAAAATGTGAAAATTATTCAATTTAAATACTTTATTAGATATTTTATGACATTTATCCGTGTGGTGTCCATTAATATAGGCTAATATAAAACAACAGGTCATAAACTGGTAGATGACCCGCGGTAAATGACGATCTGGTGCGATTGCGCGGGGCGAAGTTCCGGAAGCAATCGCATTGCCTAATTTCTCGGATGAATATTTTAGTAATTACTCAAATGAGAAAAGTTTCTAGTTGATGATGGGAATTTAGCAACCGTGCCCAATGCGTCCAGATCCACGATCAAAGTAAAGTCCACTGTCATACATAAAGTTACCAACAGGTAGGTGTATAGCACTATCAGTTCTCTGAGAAATAGCCAGAGATGGAATAGCCGCTTGTGAACCTACAAAGAAGTCAGAGGTCAAGCGATTCATAATGTTAGTTTGGTAAGTTAATAGTAATTCCTACAAGCACAGGAAGTTTACGAAGAGAAGATTCCAAAAAGCTTTGACTTTATTCTAGCAATACCATGAGCTAAGAAACAGCATTACAGGTCACATTACCAAACCATGAGTGCGTGGGGCGCAGTACCCGAGCCAATGGCAAAGAAATCTTAAAAACTACCAATTACGTAAATTTCTTCGATTAACTCAAGAATTTGTTGATAATACTGTATGTTTCCTTCTCCATAGTATATGTCGGCAGATTTTTGGAAATCAGCAATTGCACCGTGATAGTCTTTTAACTGACGGCGGATATCAGCCCGGAGCATATAGGCTGAAGCCCAATAAGGTTGACGTTGTAAGGCTTGGCTCAAATTAGCCAAAGCGGCTGTTAACTCTCCCACCATGAAAAGACTACGACCCAAATTATACCAATCTTCACCCTGAGTAGAGTCAATAGCCAGGGCTTGAGTATAGTCTTCTATTGCTGCTTGATAGTCTTGCAGAGCAAAGCGAGCATTGGCGCGATCGCTATAAAATTTAGCAGACTGAGGATTTCTTTCTATTGCTTGGGTGTAATCTGCAACTGCACCTTCATAGTTTTTGAGTGTATAGCGCAGAGAAGCCCGATTGTAATAAGCTTCTATGAGGTCAGGATTTATTTGTAATGCCTGATTATAATCTGCCATTGCCTGATTTTCATTTCCCAACAGACAATGAGCATTACCCCGATTGCAGTAAGCTGGGGAAAATTCAGTGCAAAGCTTTATTGCTTCAGTGTTATCTGCAACTGCGGCGGGGAAGTCTTGCATAATTGCGTAGATAATACCTCGGCCATAATAAGCTTCAGCTAAATTAGAATTAATTTTTAATGCCATAGTATAGTCTTGGGTTGCTCCTTGATAATCTCCCAGACCACGGCGAGCTGTGGCACGATGGCAGTATGCTTGAGCTAGATAAGGATGAAGTTTTATAGCTTGATTACAATCGTCAATTGCTCCTTGATAATCTCCCAATAGGCAGCGAATATTGCCCCGGAAGCTGTACACTGAAGGCAAAGTAGGGTTTTTTTGTAATGCCTGGCTGTAATCTTCTAGAGCTTGGTGATATTGTCCTAAAGTTTCTCGCACTAAACCCCGTTGAGAGTATGCTTGTAGATCATCAGGGTTGAGGATGAGTGCTTGGTTAAAGTCGGCAATTGCTTGTAAAAAATTTTTGAGATGAGCATAAACAAGACCCCGATTGTAGTAAGCTTCAGCAAACTTAGGGCTAATTTGCAGAGCATGGTTGTAATTTTCTATAGCGTCTTGATTGTTTCCTAACCCATAGTGAGCATTACCTCGATTATGGTAGGCTGCGGCTAAGTGGGGATCTAATTCCAAGGCGCGGTCATGGTTGGCGATGGCTTGCTCATAGTCTCCTAAAATATAGTAAACATTACCCATGCTGCTGTAAGCTGGGGCAAAATCAGGATACCATTCTAAAGCTTGTTCAAAATTAGCTATCGCTCCTTGATAATTACTGGCATGATAATGCTCTACACCCCCATTATGCAAAGCTTTAGCAATATCAATGTGGATTTGACTAGCTAAGTCAGGATTTTTTTCTATGGACTGTTGATAATCAGCGATCGCTTGGTTATGGTTCTGTAAACCCAAGTAGGCATTACCCCGACCGTGATATGACTCAGCAAAATCTGGCTCAATTTCTATAGCTTGATTGAAATCAGCAATAGCACCCTCATAGTCCCCTAAAAAGTAACGAGCATTACCACGATTGTAATATACACTGGACAGAATTGGATTTATACCTACAACCTGATTAAAGTCGGCCATCGCCCCATAATAATCTCTAGGTTCACTGCTGACAATCAAACCCCCATTATTATAGTAAGCCTCCGCCTGGCCTGGCTGAGTTGCAATGACTTGAGTATAATCTGCTATGGCTTCTAGATAGTCACCTTGCAATTGTTTATTGAGTCCCTGTTGGAACAACTCATCAGGATTCATCTCATTTCTCTGGGTGATTACGCTCCCGTCACTCATTGTAATCTAGAGATACTTTCACATCAATTTATTCATGTTATTCATGCTGACTTGGAGTACAGTATTATACCCCCTCCCCTCAATCACCGTTATGCTCAAACTAGATATTTGTGAAAAAATCACAAATATGCCCTTTAGCCCTAAAAATTGACTATGCTCATAGAGTTTAGTATTGGTAATTACAGATCATTTAAAGATAAAGTCACCTTTAGCATGAAAGGGGCTAATATTGTCGCCAAAGACACAAAAACTCATGAACACAATACTTTTGTTGTAGATGAGCAACTAACATTACTTAAAAGTGCTGCCATTTATGGTGCTAATGCTAGCGGTAAAAGTAATTTAGCAAAAGCCATGAAGTTTATGAAATGGTTTATGATTAACTCCTCTAAAGAAACTCAGATTACAGAACCAATAGGTGTAGAACCATTTGCACTTAGCACCGAAACTGAAACCCAACCATCTTTATTTGAGATTGTATTTATTTTAGATGATAAAACATATCGATATGGTTTTAAAGCTAGTCAAAAAAATATTGTTTCACAATGGTTATTTTATGTGCCTAAAAAAACACAGACTCGGCTTTTTGAACGTGATTATCAAAAATTCAATATATCTAAAAATTTTCAAGGCGAAGACATTCAATCAAAAACTAGAGAAAATGCACTGTTTATATCAGTAGCTGCTCAATTTAATAAAGTTGGAACCCGGAAATTACGAAAAAAATTTTTAATTGTCTGTGAAGGTAAAGAAACTGAACCAAACTACTTTAAATCTTTTCCTGTTCCGAAAGATGTAATTGATGTGCAAGGATTCGGCTTTAATCCAAGGTAAGCTGGTAGAAAAAGCCGAAGAATTGAATACTAAAAATAAAGGAGAATATGACCAAGTTTGGTGTGTATTTGACCGAGATAATGTCCCACAGCAAGATTTTAACAATGCAATAGCAAATGCTGAAAGAGCAGGATTTAAAGTTGCTTATTCCAATGAAGCTTTTGAATTATGGTACGTTTTACATTTTGAATTTCTCAATACCGGACTTCCCAGACAAGATTACATTAAGAAATTAACAGGACACTTGAAAAAATATACTAAAAATAGTCATCAAATTTATGAACAAATAGAACATTTACAAACTACTGCCATTAAAAACGCTGAAAATCTTCTACAAGAATATAATCCACCCAACCCAGAAAGTGATAATCCTTCTACAACAGTACATCTTCTAGTTAAAGAATTAAACGAATTCATTCCAAAAGCACAACCATTTAACGCCAAACTTACACCCGCAACTTTGCTTAATCCAGTTAAATTTAAATATTTATTTAACCCCATATTAATAATGTTAACTTGATGATATTTTAGATCAGGTGGGCATTGCCCACCACAAACTTTTACACCTTAAACTTCTGAGTAATACGCCTCATAGCTTCCTCCACATTTTCCCGACTATTAAAAGCGGAAATGCGGAAATAACCCTCACCCGCAGCACCAAAACCAGAACCAGGAGTACCCACCACATTTACAGAGTGCAACAGCTTATCAAAAAAGTCCCAACTAGATAAATTATTGGGAGTCTTTACCCAAACATAAGGAGCATTTACCCCACCATATACAGCCAAACCGGCCTGAGAAAGTTGCTCACGAATAATTTTGGCATTTTCTAGGTAAAAACTTACCAGTGCCTGGATTTGCGCCTGTCCTGGTGGAGAGTATACAGCTTCAGCACCCCGTTGGATGATGTAGGAAACACCATTAAACTTAGTGGATTGGCGGCGATTCCATAGCTTCCACAGTTCCACATCGGAACCATCAGCAGCTTTTGCGGTCAGTGTTTTGGGTACAACAGTTAACGCACAACGAGTTCCTGTAAAGCCTGCATTTTTGGAGAAAGAACGAAATTCAATAGCACATTCTTTTGCGCCGGGAATCTCATATATTGAGTGAGGAATCCCCGGGTCGGTAATGTAAGCTTCGTAGGCAGCATCAAAGAAAATAATCGAGTTATTCGCTCTAGCATAGTCTACCCATGCTTGGAGGTGTTCCTTAGTAGCAGTTGCACCAGTGGGGTTATTGGGGAAACACAGATAAATTAAATCAACTTTTTCAGCAGGAATTTCAGCTGTGAAGTTATTTTCAGCGGAAATCGGCAGATATACTAAACCGGCAAACTCGCCTTTATCGTTAGCAGTTCCAGTATTACCAGCCATAACATTAGTGTCTACATATACTGGATATACGGGGTCAGTAACGGCAATAATATTATTTTTGCCAAAAATGTCGAGAATGTTCCCTGTATCGCACTTAGAACCATCAGAAATAAAGATTTCTGAGCCATCTATATCAGCCCCTCTGGCTTGAAAATCTTGGACAGCAATTTTTTCTCGTAACCAAGCATAACCTTGTTCTGGGCCATAGCCTTTAAAGGTAGCGCCATCGCCCATTTCTTCCACAGCTTTGATCATAGCTGTGCGGCAAGCTTCTGGCAAAGGTTCTGTGACATCGCCAATACCCAAGCGGATAATTTTAGCGTCAGGATTAGCTTCTGCAAAAGCGTTCACCCGTCGCGCAATTTCAGGAAACAGGTAACCAGCTTTGAGTTTGAGGTAGTTGTCGTTAATCGTTGCCATAATAGAATTTAAAAAACAGTCCAGATCAAACAGCTTATCCCGTTTTTTTGTCAAGCTGCACCAAAATCTTTCTACATCTGATCTGTGTGCCTAGTGTACTGAAAATTACCAGCAACTACTATTACATATACCATAGGTTATTTATTGTAAATCTTTTGAGTAAATATTAAATGTAGTCAATGTGGAATGTGAGATGTATAGTCAACTTTTTGTCTTTTTCTCACCGTGGAAGTCTATATCAAAAGAAATGGTAGTCAGGGAAATCCTGGGTTGAAGTTTTCAATAATTAGTTCCCATGACGGATTTAATGCCACGGTTTAAATTGTTAGGCTAGGTTTGTGAGTAAAAATGTTTACTACATTAAAAATCATGAACATTCTTGCCTGGATTGCTTTAGGTCTAATTGCTGGAGCTATTGCTAAGGCTATTTACCCTGGTCATCAAGGTGGCGGTATTTTAGGAACAATCTTGCTAGGAGTTATTGGTGCTTTTATTGGTGGTAGCTTGGGTGTATTTTTTAGTACAGGAACCTTTGCCCTAGCCGCTCCTACCCTTAGCGCTGCCGGTATTATCTTAGCAATCATTGGTTCAATTATTGCTATTTTCTTGTGGAACTTCTTAAGTTCTCGTACTGCTGGTTAAGTAATTGAACTGCGGTAATGAGTTAGTAGTTCTCTAAGTTTCTACTGATATGAGGTAGATATGAATATAGATGATTTTCTGCGACGCTATGGTTCTGGAGAAAGAGATTTTTCCGAAGCTGATTTGAGTAGAGCCAACCTTGATGGAGTAATTTTACATCAAGTTAATCTTAGCCGTGCCAATCTCAGTAAAGCCAACCTGAATAGAGCGCATCTTGAAGAAGCAAATCTCACTAATGCAGATTTAAGTACAGCTTATTTAACATCTGCAAATTTAGCAGGTGCTAACCTAGAAGGAGCTAACCTTCATAAAGCTGATTTAGATCGTGCCAATTTACGAGGAGCAAATTTGACTAATGCTAACTTAGAAGGAGCTAATTTTCGCAATGCTACCCTCCCGGATGGTATTGTCTCAGATTAGATATTCAACGTCACTGATGGTGCAGCTTTATATATAAACTCAAAAGCCACTAGCCACTCTCCATAGTAGGGTGGCTTGAATTTTGGAAGTTTCCAAATCACAAGAATATTGCTAGGAAGATTTTATGAGTGGCCTTGGCAAATAGTGATTATCAAACAATAACTATACTCTAGCTAAAGTCACTTTTTCAGGCTGATTTTGATATTTACCTCCTCTATCCGCGTAGGTAGTCTGACAGGGTTCTCCTTCTAAAAATAATAATTGGACAATACCTTCATTGGCATAAATTCTACAATCAGCACTTGATGAATTACTAAATTCTAGGGTAAGTGCGCCATTCCATGAAGCTTCAGCAGGAGTCACATTAGCTACTAGTCCTACACGAGCATAAGTGCTTTTTCCTAGACAGATTGCAGTTACATTAGCAGGCATTCGTAATTTTTCTAACGCAACTCCTAACCCATAAGAATGCGCTGGAATTATAAAAAAATCTCCATCCTCATCCTGCTGTAAAGGTACAGATTCTAAATTGTTCGGATTAAATCTTTTAGGGTTAACAACCGTGCCCGGAATATGCCTAAATACTAAAAATTCTCTAGGTGACAACCGTATATCATAACCATAAGAAGATAAACCATAGCTCAAAGCTGGTACTTCTGTGCCAGATTCCAATTTTACAGTGCGAACTAAGCTGAGTTCAAAAGGTTCAATCATGCCTTTCTTTGCTTGCTCAATGATCCACTTGTCATTCTTTAACATTTGAGAGTTACCTTTTTTACTAAGTTTGATGTTATTTTACTTAAATTACCAAAACCATTATCCTAGCATGATTAAGGATGCTAAGTTCTTGACGCTCCCACGGCTTCAAGCCTTGGGATTCTTGTTTCAATCAGGCAAATTACTTAAAGGAGTTTCGCCACCTAAGGAGAGATTGTTCTCTCCACAAGCCTTAGATTCTGTGCTAACCACAGTAATTTTCAGTCCTTGAACAAGGTGGTTTTAAACCCAAATTTTGGATAAATTTACAAAATATCATCTATGAATCAGCCTACTTTTCTCAGGTATTGGGAATAAACTTAAGGCTGATGACTGCGACGGATTTGGGTGATTTGGTCTGCGATATCTAAGATGGATTTGGGCATCTCCGTACCCGTAAGAATAATATCGACATTACTAGGGCGTTGTCTGAGAAATTCTAAAACTTCCGCTTCGGGAATTAACCCAAAATTAATCGCTAAACTTAATTCATCTAAAACTACCAGGGAATATTTACTCTGACCTACTACCTGTTTTGTATGTTGCCACAGCTTTTGTAAAGCTTGATTTTCTGCTTTGTCTAGGTGGGGTGTGTCGATGCAGCGAGGTACATCACAACGAATCCAGTCTAAATTTTGCCCTAATTGAATGGCTCGATCTTGACCTTGATGAATACCGCCTTTGAGGAATTGTACCACCAACACTGGTGTACCTTGACCTGCAATTCTCAGCGATTGGGCCATAACGCTGGTAAAAAAAGTACGTTTTGTACTAGTAAAAACCTGTACTAATCCTTCAACTGGATACGGTAAACCGAGGCTTGAATTGACGCTTGGAGTTTCTAATTGGGCAACCATAGGGTAAGTTCACGAAATAGCAAAGAATTAGAGAATTTTGCAGACCTAATAACAAATTTACCTTGATAATCAGTGCTGTTTTAGGTAAATTAGTGTGTATAAGAAGTATAATTACTTTAGGGTAGCACTATTCTCACTCTGGGATATTATGACCGTCGCCATCGGCTTTTGACTGTAAACGGTGATCAATTACCAGAGATTGTACAGCAAAACATTTTGGCTTTGCTCTCTATTCCTTGGCATTACATTGACATAGTCCCCCAAATAGAATTTGGCGACTTCAGCCTCCTAACTGTAAATATTAAGAGATTTTCACTATATAAGGCGGTATCTGGTAACCTGAAGACATTATTTTTTGTATAAAATTTCTGAGGCAACAGTCATGGTTTGGCAGCGTCCCGATGGTCGGTATCCCTACCAACTCCGTCCTATCAGCTTTCATACCGGTTTTACTCGTTTTGCTCCCGGCTCCGTCCTGACAAAATTTGGCGACACTCAGGTACTTTGTACTGTCAGCCTTACTGAAGGAGTACCCAAGTTTTTAGTAGGAACTGGCAAAGGTTGGCTGACATCTGAGTATAGAATGTTACCTTCAGCCACACAAGAACGACAACCACGGGAATTGTTAAAACTATCTGGACGAACTCAAGAAATTCAGCGCTTAATTGGACGTAGTTTGCGAGCAGCAATTGATTTTGAGGCATTGGGAGAACGAACACTAACTGTAGATGCTGACGTTTTACAAGCAGATGCCGGTACTAGAACAGCAGCGATTACAGGGGGGTTTGTGGCCTTAGCTCATGCAGTTTCCCATTTATTGCACCAGGGTGTAATAGAGCGGTGGCCTTTATGTGGGCAAGTGGCAGCAATATCTGTGGGGTTATTGCAAGGTGAGCCACATTTAGATTTAAACTATATTGAGGATGTGGCGGCAACTGTAGATTTCAATGTGGTGATGAATCAACACCTCGGTATAATTGAAATTCAAGGAACGGCAGAAGAAGGCAGTTATAGTCGGACTCAGTTAAATGAACTACTAGATTTCGCCGAAAAAGGCATCCAGCAATTGTTAATCGCTCAACGAGAGGCCATCGGCCAAAGGGCGGTACTGGAGGCAGTGGCACACGGGGATAATTTGTTGGTGGGCGAATAGCTATAGCCGTTAGGAATGTTAAGTGGGGATATTAGTCGGGCAATGACGATTGTATCTCCCAACAATATCAACCGCTCTTTGGTTGGTGAGTGGGATATGTGAGGAATTGGCAAATATTTCCTCTGGATACTTTAGCAGAAAGCTTACCTCGTACTAATATATTCCCATCAAGCAGGTAATATTGAGTGCTACCCAAAGTCGTTCAAATTGGTTTATAGCAATCCTGTTTGATTCTTGAACAAGACTCAGTACACACTGAAACCCTCCTGTCCTGTTCCCTGTTCCCGCCAGTAGATGTTAGACAGTAGACTTGTGCTAAGTGTGGGGTCACCATGATAAAGATGCTAATGCAGCCCAAAACCTCAGAACAGAGGGAATCAGGATACTCAAGGCCTATGGTTCAGCCGTCTCTGCTGTGGGAGGGGAGGTAAAGCTAAAGATGGGGCGAAAGTCTCATTTGCCGCACTTCCCTGTGGGTAGAGAAGCTCTAACTATAGCCTCAGCTCAGTTGGAGCAGTTCACTTACAGTTCTACAGCTTTGTGGCCTTCCAATTAATCCATCATGTTAAAAGTTTCAAAAGTTAAAAAGGGGAATAGTCATAAGTTCGGTATGGTATTGCTGGAAGTTGGTAATGTGATGATGAAACCATGAATAAAAAGGTGGAAGTTCTCCCAGATATCTCAGCCCTGGTGACCCGAGGGCTGGAAGTGATTATGTCCAAGTTGTCAACTGCTATTGAGCAACGGGGACAATTTACAATAGCCTTGGCTGGTGGTAGTACACCTAAGCCATTGTACGAAGCTATAGCTAGTCAAGACCTGCCTTGGAATAAAATTCATATCTTTTGGGGAGATGAACGTTATGTACCACCAAATCATCCCGATAGCAATGAACTGATGGCGCGGCGGGCGTGGTTGGATCGCGTTGATATTCCAGCCACTAACATTCACCCTGTGCCAACTTTGGACGGAGACCCCACCACATCATCTGCGAAATACGAACAGCATCTCCGCGATTTTTTTCATTGTTCCTCCAAGGAATTTCCCAGTTTAGATGTGGTACTACTAGGAATGGGTGATGATGCACATACCGCATCTTTGTTTCCTCACACCCCTGCTTTGAAGGTACGTGATCGGCTAATTACAGTGGGGAACAAAGACGAAAACCCTCGGATAACTTTCACATACCCATTTATTAACGCTGCTAGGAGTGTTATTTTTTTGGTTGCTGGTGTCAATAAACGGCCAGCTTTAGCTCAAGTCTTCGCAGCTGTAGGAGATGACTTCACTTATCCATCTCGGTTGATTCAACCCCAAGGCGAACTTTTGTGGCTACTAGATGCAGCAGCAGGTGGAGAACTCCCAGCTTAACTTTCCTATCAGGAGTGATGGTTAAAATCGGAAGCTAGAGTTGTGCACTGAGTGAACTTCATATGGGCAGGGGATGAAACCTGGTTTCTAGCTGTCGCATATGTAGTGACCTAGAAGTAGCTAAACTTCCTAGCAACTTTCATTTGTAGCATTGTCTCACAGCACAACAGTCTACAGAGCTTTTTTTGCTTGCCAACATTATTTTACGATGATCTTGAACAAAGGCTTAAATTGATGCTCGTCTGTCCTAATTGCAATCATCCCAATCCAGATGGCGCTGTCCAGTGTGAAGCTTGTTATACGCCGTTACCAACCATTAGTAACTGCCCCAATTGTGGCGCAACTGTACAGGCAGATGCTGCTTTCTGCGGTCAATGTGGTTATAATCTACACTCAAATGTTGCACCTGCTGTGCCCACATCTGCGCCAACAGTTGCACACACCATCTCAGTAGAAGTACCAGAATTAGTTCAACCTGAACCTCTCATACAAAGAGAGTATTCGGGAATTAACTCAGATACCAGCGCCAATCAACAGGTTGCTTCACCTCTACCACCAACAGCAATATCAATACCCCCAGCAGAAACAATAGCACCATCGGTGATAGCAGAAATTCCCGACCCTTCACTAACACCAACACCTATTTACGCCTCTCAACCCGTAGTTTCTCAGCCACAAGTACCAGTTCCTACCCCAGTAGTAGAAGAACCAGCACCCGTACCAACTCCTGTGTCATCTGCTTCTATGACGCAATTACAACAGATCACGGCACGATTATTCCACGTGCAAAGCGATCGCGAGATGGAATTGCCACAAGGTCTGTCTGTGATTCATATCGGCAAGCCCAATGACCGGATTCCTCCAGATGTGGACGTTTCAGGATTTTCCAGTTCGGAAATTGTCTCACGGATACATGCAGATATTCGTGTTGAAGGAGATTCTTACTTTATAGAAGATGTGGGCAGTTCCAATGGCACTTACATTAATAACTCGCCGTTATTACCAGGAAACCGACACCGTTTGAGACCAGGCGATCGCATCAGTCTGGGTAAAGGCGATTTGGTAACTTTTCTCTTTCGACTTACTTAACTGATTTTTTCCATCCTCCAGCAGCCTGATCACCTATCTTGGAGGATGAATAAATTATTGACATCAGACCTCCTCTGTAGTGCTTTAGTTCACAGCTTTCTTACCGGGGTGCAAAGGGCTGTATTGCAAAGCAATTGTACTAGTTATATAAGTAGATTAGGATGGATGAAACTAGACTCCAATATTTAGAGTGATTACCTTGGAGTTCAAGGTTGTGTGAGTGTTTACCACCAACTGAATTATTTATTTAGCTACAGTGCTAGATCTCTGGTAATTTCTGACCCTGGGCAAATGCAAAAGTATTTAATCTTACGTTACTGGTTATGAGGCCGATTGATGGCCATTGCCCAAGACGCAGTGTGGGAGGCAATGGCATTTTTTGTGATTTTATTCCAAATTTTCCGCTTTGCCTATCCTATGGAGTAATGGGTAAAAATGTCACATGGAAGTTTTTCTGCCTTTGTGGCCTCATGGCGACTCGAAAATTTCATTTGGACAAGAACGACCTTGTTCAATGTCGGAAATATTAGCAAAAGTTGTTTCAGCAATGTTTTGGAGAGCTTCTTCTGTAAAGAAGGCTTGATGTCCAGTAATCAATACATTGGGAAATGTTGTCAAACGTTGAAAAACATCATCCTGGATAATTTCACCAGATAAATCCTCAAAGAAGAAATCTGATTCTTGTTCGTAAACATCCACCCCTAGAAAGCCTATTTGGCGTGACTTTAATCCTTCAATAACTGCTTGAGTATCAATCAGCGCTCCCCGACTGGTATTGATTAACATCACCCTGGGCTTCATTTGCGCTATGACCTGGGCATTAATTAAATGATGAGTTTCAGGAGTTAAGGGGCAATGTAGGGAAATAATATCAGAGTTAGCAAATAGCTCAGGTAACTCTACATACTTCCCACCTACTTTCTCTAGTTCTGGGTTGCGATATAGGTCATAGGCGAGTATTTGACAGCCAAAACCCTTCATAATTTGTCCTAAAATCAGACCGATTTTGCCAGTGCCAATAATTCCTACTGTGCGACCATTCAAGTTAAATCCCAACAGTCCTGTGAGAGAAAAATTACTTTCTCGGACACGATTATGAGCAAAATGAATTTTGCGATTGAGAGTCAAAATCAATCCCACGGCATGTTCTGCTACTCCGTAGGGTGAATAGGCAGGAACACGCACAACTTTGATTCCCAAATCTGCTGCGGCCTGTAAGTCTACATTGTTAAATCCCGCGCACCTGAGAGCAATTAGGCGAGTTCCTCCCGAGGCAAGAATTTTTAAAGTTGGGGCATCAACTATATCATGCACAAATACACAAACACCCGGAAAGCTAGCGGCTAAAATGGCGGTTTTTTGATTTAACCTGGGTTCAAAAAAAACTAACTCGTGTTGAGGGGGATAATTTGCAGCCTCTAAAAACTGTCTATCGTAGGCCTTTGTACTGAATACTGCTACTTTCATTCAAACCTCAGGCTATATGCTGCATAATTTCTAAAATTATACAGAACTGTCCAGGGGCGCTCATACCTTGTATTACTTTCATTCAAAGACTTTCAGCTTAATTTACCCACCCCCACAGCTACAGCAAAATTTTAGAATCTACCAGAAAATTTAAACTTCAAGTCGCAATTACAAGGCTAAAGGTTAAAATCAATTCAGCCTTTGTATTGTAGAGGATGTGTCCCACATCACCAAGAGTGCGGTTCACTGCATAAATCCTGACTGTAAACGCCCTTATCCCCAACCTTGGGGAAACAAATTTTGTACCAGTTGTGGCGCGCTGCTACATCTGTTAGATCGTTATGTGCCACTTAAACCCCTGGGATCGGGAGGATTCGCCCAAATTTACACAGTTTGGGATGAAAAAACCAAGACGGAGAAAGTACTAAAAGTTTTGGTAGAAAATTCACCAAAAGCATTGGAGTTGTTTACGCAAGAAGCAGAGGTTTTAATTAAGTTGCGGCATCCGGGTGTTCCCTTGGTGGAATCTGATGGTTATTTCCAGGTAAATTTGCCCAATCCGAAACCGCGTGTATTAGCTTGTCTGGTGATGGAGAAAATTAACGGGCAGACTTTAGAAGAGGTACTAAAAAGTTATCCTCAAGGATGTCCGGAGGACTTGGTGTTAAATTGGTTTGCCCAGGCTGTAAAGATTTTAGAGGAATTACACAAACGCCAGATTATTCACCGGGACATTAAACCCTCTAATTTAATGTTGCGAACTCACTTGCCAACTTTACCGTTGAGTTCAGGAGAAAACAAGGTAGATTTGGTGTTGATTGATTTTGGTGGGGTAAAACAATTTAAGACCTCTAAACTAAGCCGAGAGTCAAGTTCAACTAAGTTATATTCTTCCGGTTACAGTCCCCCAGAACAAATGATTGGTGGTAATGTGGGGCCTGGGGCTGATTTTTATGCCCTCGGTCGGACGATGATTGAATTAATTACGGGTCAATATCCACCGGAGTTGGGAGATCCCCAAACTGGGGTTCTGCACTGGCGCAATCACATCCAGGTTAATCCCCAACTGGCAGATTTATTAGATGACATGGTACAGGAGGATATGCGATCGCGTCCGCTAAACGCCATAATGATTCAGAAACGCTTGAATAAGATTACCCGTAGATCTTCCCAGCGTAGTTTATTCTCGCAAATCAAGGATGCTGTTGAACAAGCTGCAATAACAGTTTCTGGTCAATTTACACTTTCAACACAGGCTCTTGAGCAAGCATTAAAGAATTTCATTAAAGCGGTAGCTAAAACAGTTATTTTTACTGCCAAGGTAATTTTCCAAATCTTACAAGCTTGTTTGGCGACAGTTTGGGCAATGCTATTAACTAGTGTTGGCAGTTGTATAGGTAGTACTATTGGTTCGATTGTAGCCTCTAGAACAGTACTAGTCCATCAAGTTGCCGAATATATTTCTCGTCAGCTACCTGAATTAGTGAACAATACTCCAGCTGTGATGGCGACAGAAATAATCATCTTTGTGGGCGCAGGCTTGGGAACTGCATGGGGACTGACAATATCGGGGTGTTTCGGTCAACGACGACGGTTCTTGGTAACGTCGGTTATGGGCATTATTAGCTATGGGTTGAGCTGGTTGGTTTTGCAATTCACCAGCAGCAAACATAGCGGTGAAGCATTATTGGCGGTAATTTTAGTAGCAGTTTTTCTACTTACGTTAACCTTAGATTTTCGTAGCCATCATATAGTTTATGCTGTGGTTGCGGCATTTGGCACTGCAACTATCTTCGCCATGTTATTTATGTTTGGCTTTCCAACCACCGTGTTTCAATTTTCTAGTCAGCCCCTATGGTCCGCGCTATACCTGCCCATGACTTTTTTCAGTTTAGTGAGCCTCTTTATGAGTTTTTGGTTAGGGGTGACTTATTACTTGATTGTTCCTGGTTTGCGGTTTATGGGTTGGCGCTAATTTCAAGAGTGGGTAGAGACGGAATTGGTCAGGTGTTTGAGAGCAGAAAATTTTTTGTTTTTTCGCCGTGCACAAATCAAGTCCCCCCAGCTTTTTTGATTTTAGCTAGGGGGACTACATATGTGGTAGTCTATAATTGGTTCACTATAGTTATTTACGAAAACCATTTTAAAGCATAAATCTAATTTTGTGTAGCCCCATAACTAAAATTTATAGGATTTTCACAAGTAATATGGTAAGATGTGGAGCGTGGAAAAAGCATATCGCTACGGTTTTGTGCGACCCGACAAGTCGCACATTTGATTTGAGAGAAATCTCCCAGGGCAGCCCTTCCCCCTGTCCTCACGTAAAAGGGCCTCTGACTCCACCTACATCAATAATAATAGTAAGCAATGAAATTAATGCAATGCAAGGTGCGAAAACCCAAATACAAGTAGCCTAAAACTCCTACAAAGGCAAGAGGAAAATTGCTCAGGGTTAACGAAAGTGAATCAACATAAGTTTCGTTAAGGGGACAAAGTGAAATTAGGCTGACACACCTTAACGAAAATAGTAAGTAGAACCGTTGTAAACGTGAATCGGTTTATCCATAGACTGGAAAACCATCAAGAAAAGGGCCACAAACCTAGCACTAACCAAGTACTGAGAAGACAGAAATATCCAACACGGTGGAACATACTGGTCTAAAGGTTCAAATTCGGCAGTTGTGAAATCCTCCCAAGAGGAAGAAACAGGAAGCCTGAATCGTGAGGTTTAGGAATTACTGCACTTTTTGGTCCGTGAGGATGTCAAGGGAACAAAGCCTGTAAACTAAAGTAAAGCAATGCTAACCCGTATTAAAGACTTAGCCACAAAATTAGCGCCGCGCTTAATTGAAATTCGTCGCCACATCCACTTGCACCCAGAACTGAGCGGACAGGAATACCAAACTTCTGCCTTTGTGGCTGGTGTGTTGTCTTCTACTGGTTTGCATGTAGAAGAAGGAATTGGTAAAACTGGCGTGATTGGAGAACTGCACAATACTGGCACAGATGAGCGTGTATTGGCAATTCGTACTGATATGGATGCTTTGCCGATTCAAGAACGAACAAAGTTAGAATATGCTTCTCGTATAGAAGGTGTCATGCACGCTTGCGGCCACGATGTTCACACCACAGTTGGCTTAGGAACAGCAATGGTACTGTCCCAAATAGCAGAGGAATTGGCCGGTAAGGTGCGGTTTTTATTTCAACCAGCCGAGGAAATTGCTCAGGGGGCAAGCTGGATGGTAAAAGATGGGGCTATGTCCCAGGTGACGGCGGTATTAGGTCTTCATGTTTTCCCTTCTATCCCCGCAGGGTCTATTGGTATCCGTTACGGCGCATTGACTGCGGCTGCTGATGATTTAGAGATTATCATTATCGGAGAATCTGGCCATGGGGCCCGTCCTCATGAAGCAATTGATGCCATTTGGATTGCTTCACAAGTGATTACTGCATTGCAACAAGCCATTAGCCGCACACAGAACCCCTTACGTCCTGTGGTGTTGAGTATAGGAAAGATTATGGGTGGCAGAGCGCCAAATGTGATTGCTGATCAAGTACAATTGTTGGGAACAGTGCGATCGCTTCATCCGGAAACCCGTTCTCAACTCCCAAACTGGATTGAAAATATTGTGGCTAATGTTTGCCATTCCTACGGAGCACGTTATCGAATTAATTATCGTCAAGGTGTGCCCAGTGTGCAGAATGATTATGCCATGACCCAGTTGTTACAATCATCGGCAGAAGAAGCTTGGGGTAGCGAACACGTCCAAGTTTTACCCGAACCTTCTCTGGGGGCTGAAGATTTTTCTGTATATTTAGAACAGGCCCCTGGTTCTATGTTTCGCTTGGGTGTAGGTTACAAAGATAGAATTATTAATCACCCATTACACCATCCAGAATTTGAAGTTGATGAATCTGCGATTATTATCGGGGTTGTCACTATGGCTTATGCTGCTTATAAGTATTGGCAACAAAAATAACGGTGCTAATAACAATCTGACATGAAATTAACTGGAGCGAGGTAGCCCCTAAATTCTATTTAAGGGGGTTAGCCCCAGGGGAATAAATTCCCCTGGTAGGAAAAAAGCTAGATCCAAATTTGTTAGAAAGCAGTTAAGAACAAGTAGACAAAAAATTGAACAGGCAAAGAAACTCGCGGTGTGATTAGTTCTTCCTAAATGAGTAGATCGGATTGTGAAAAAATCTCTATCAACTGGTACTCATATTTGTATTTGTGGATGTTGTGGAAAGAAAATTTCAGCAAGTTAGGACGTAGATTACACAATCCCCGACCTAATGGTACGGGGATTGTCAATTCACCCTAATTGGCATATGCAAGGTGACTTAGTTAAACATTAACTCCGGTCTTAGTACCTCCCAATCTTTCTTGAATTCTACTCTTAGCGGCTTTAAATTGTGTCGCCAGTTCTTCTGTTTGTTGAGTACTCAAGTTATTGCGAATCGACGCAAACATCGTGCTTTCTTCTTGACGAATATGATCGCCGACAATATCCATCAAGTTTCTAACTTTGTCTTTGAATTCAGGAGTAGATGGGCTAATAGCGCGGATTTCCTCTAACAACCGTTTCATTTGAGCTTGTTCGTCATAAAGTTCTTGGGTATTGCTATCACCGTAGAAAGAACGTACTCTGGGATATACCACTTCTTCTTCAGCTTCAGCATGAGCTGTTAGGTCTTTGTAGATTTGCCCGAAATATTCTTGAATCTTTTGTGGATCGTTGCTTTGTAGTAATTCTGTAAACAGGATATTTACCTTATTGTGATCCATACGAATCACATCCTGGATGTTCATATCCTTTTTGTCGGTGGTTTGAGTAACAGCACTACCTAGTGCGCCACTAAAAGTAGCGATAGCATCTTGAACTCGTCCCCAAATTCCTTGGTCTGCATCTTGTCCGGTAAGTTCACGCACACCCAAAATTTCTAGAATGCCTTTGAGTTGTTCTTGGTGAGCGCGGTTTTCAAAGTTAACGGTATTTAAAGGAGTAATTGCTGCCATTACGTCTGCGCCAACTTTTTGAGCGGCTTTGTGAATTACCACACCAGACATTACTTGTTGATGTTTTAACAATTCATGCTGAAAGATTTTTTCATAAAAGCTCAATTTAGAGTCTCGCATCAATTGACGGATTTTATCACACATTTCTTGAACTGTTTGTCCTGGATCTTTTTGGATACCATACTGCACAATTGTAGTTTCCACAACGCCCAGATTTTTCCGGTCATCTTCTAGCATTTTCCGCAGACGATCAGAAATTTCAGCATCAGTTGACAATCTCAAAAACAGTTCATCATTTTCAATGATTAACTGTTGAATTAATTTCAGATTTGCCAATTTTATGGCTATAGCATTTCGTTTTGTATCATCTAATGTGGTTACCATGTTTAGTTCTCCTCTGAAAATTGTTCGTATTATTATTAGAGGATGTCTAAGAAGTTAAGTTTCATTCTTTCCTAAGGATGAGCGATGGCAGAACACCATACAGACAAAGGACAGAGAAGCTTCCCCAAGAGAAAACTAAACCACCTCTGTGGGTTGCAAAACCTTGATTTGAATTTTAACTTAGTCCCTAGGGGGGACTTTTTTTGTGTAGTGGCGAATATAATTCGCCGAAAAGTTTTCAGATATCCTCTTACTTTGTTTCAGCGTGACACACCATTTAGGTAAATTCCATCTTTCTTTTGAATGATGGTTTGGGTAACTCTGGATATAAAATTTAGATATTTATCACTGATGATTTTCTCCTTCTCCTTGGCAAAAGATAACTGTATAAATTGGATTACTTCCCGGGGTAGATAAAAATTTTAGGCAATTTTTATAAATTAACTTAAGAGTAATTAAATAAAAGTTGAGATAAAAATCCCACATCATCCTAGATATAAAGAAGAACCATTGAATAAATTTCGATAGCAGTTTGCCAACATTTCTTCAACTAATTTCTTCTAGCTAAAAAAGCACAAGTGTTGAATCCTGCAATAAGAATTTACAATTTTTGCGTTTTACCCAAATAAAGTTCATTGTCTATTAAGAATAGAGTCATTAATTGCTCAAATTTTGTATCACCGACGCAGAACTTGGACAGTCAAAATTTCTGCTAAAAAAGGATAATCAATAATGGAAACCACAGGTACAGAATCCAATTCCACACCTTTCCCAAATATCCCACCAATTATTGAAAGTGACGATAGAGAGTATCGGGATAGCGGTGTAGCCAGCACAGTGGCCATCGCGGGACATCCTTTACACCCCCTGACCATGATTTTTCCCATTGCTTTTTTAGCTGGTGCATTGGGAAGTGACTTCGGCTATTGGTTAACTGAGGATTTTTTCTGGGCTAGAGCGTCGCTATGGTTAATTGGATTGGGACTTCTAGGAGGTATCATTGCCGCAATAACCGGAATGAGTGACTTTTTGAGAATTGAACGTGTTCGCAAACGCACTGCTGGCTGGACGCATTTGATTCTCAATGTAACGATTTTAATTTTCACAGCCTTTAACTTGATTCTCCGTTTAGGAAATCCTGAAGCACGAATATTACCTTGGGGATTCTTTTTGTCTCTGGTTGTGGGAACGCTAACTAGCATTACTGGTTGGTTTGGGGCTGAACTTTCCTATCGACATAAAATTGGAGTGGTAGGTGCTGGTAGTAGAAGGTATCCGTAGATGTGACATAACTAAATTCCCCATAGCTAGTTTAAAGAATTATGTGTTTTCATTCAGCAAAATTTTTATCTTGTCTAATGCTTATATATCTAGGCTGAGATTTAACTCGTTCCATCCAAGCTTGAATAGCGGGAAATTTGCTCAAATCAAAACCACCTTCATCAGCCACGTGAGTATAGGCAAACAAGGCAATATCAGCAATTGTATAACGGTGACTGACAAAAAAATCGTGAGTAATTAAATGATTTTCCATCACCTTTAGTGCTGCATAACCTGGTTCACGTTTTTGCTCTATAGCTGTGTGATATTCCTTGGCTTGACCTAAAATAGAAATCCAAAATCTTGATGTAGCTATAAAAGGTTCATGGCTATATTGTTCAAAAAATAACCATTGCAATACTTGTGCCCTCAAAAAGCGATCATATGGTAGAAATTCTGTCCCTTCACTCAAATACACTAATATGGCATTTGATTCCGCCAAATATTGTCCAGTGTTAATTTCCAGAACTGGTATTTTCCCGTTGGGATTTTTGCTCAAAAACTCTGGTGTGCGACTTTCTCCTTTCAAAATATTAATGTTTATTCTCTGAAATGGCATACCGATTTGTGTCAATAAAAGTCGGATCTTGTAACTATTACCAGATGGTAAAAAATCATACAATTGTAGAGTTTTCATTTGAAAAAATATAAGAATCAATATTGGGGTAAGTGATGGGCTAAAATACAATATATTACAAACCAAAATTTATAAAACAGGATAATTTTATGTATTTTCAGTGTATGCATATAAGAATTTAAAAAAATAAAAAATATAAACAATACTATTACTTATTTCCTATATGAAAAATTTTAAATATGGTCAGTATGGAAAATAAAAGTAGGTCTAGAAAATTTACCTAAAAACAATAATAATAGTGATGCCACAAAGTAACGGTTGACAGCCAGATGAATTGTTGGCTAAAAAAGAGACACCTCATAGGGAAAGCTTAAAGGTGAGGAAATTATATCTTGTACAATTTTAACAACTGTAGCCAATGAATTAGTTCCACTAATTGTGATTCCACAAGATTACAATTTGTGGCCAAATCCCCAAATACAAACACGTGAACCACAACAGCAGCTATTGTGTTGATATCCTGCTAAACTAATGAGTGAACAAACCTCCACAGAATAGCTTTAACAAGATGGGCGTAAGTACCCAACCAAAGGATTCTATTTTTCAACAATAGCAACTGCTCTTTGATGAGTGGGATAGATGGGGAATTGCCAAATATTTCGTCTGGATACTTTACTAGAAAATTTGGCTCGTAGTAATATATTTCCATCTTACTTAGTGAAAAGAACTTAGTTCCTGACAATATCTTTTCAGCCAATTCATGCACAACCATAGAGGCAAATATGCCAAGAACACAAAAAAACGATAATTTTATTGACAAATCCTTTACAGTGATGGCGGATCTGATCCTCAAACTTCTGCCAGCCAACAAAAAAGCTAAAGAAGCATTTGTGTATTACCGAGATGGGATGTCAGCCCAAGCAGAAGGAGAATATGCTGAAGCGTTAGACTACTACGAAGAAGCCCTGACCCTTGAGGAAGACAGTAATGATCGCAGTTATATTCACTACAATATGGGGCTAATTTATGCCAGTAATGGTGACCATGATAAGGCTTTAGAAATGTATCACAAAGCAATTCAATTGAATCCACGTTTACCCCAAGCCTTGAATAACATCGCCGTAATCTACCATTACCAAGGAGAAAAGGCAAAAGAGTCCGGGGATAATGACGCAGGCGAAGCTCTGTTTGACCAAGCAGCAGATTATTGGATTAGAGCTATTCGTATGGCTCCTAATAACTACATCGAAGCTCAAAATTGGTTAAAAACTACTGGACGTATGCAAATTGACGTATTCTTTTAATCGGTGGTTGGTATTAAGTAATTACTAATCATTGGGCTTAATCAAGAACCCCACCCCGCAAGGGAGGTTAAGCTGTCTACACAAGCCCTAAATTTTTTGCCTAGTTTTATCACAGCCTGGATATTGGGGTGTATCATGGACAACCCTACAAAATAGAATTTTCACTGATGACATCATTTGTGTTTACATCATAGGCGAGAGAAGAGGGAGCAAACTGTAGCTTTGACGGGGTTGGGTTTTCCCTAAAATTGACCATAAGTATGAAAATTAAGAGTTGAGTAACTATGATTGACCGTGAACAAGTGCAAAAAGTAGCTCTTTTGGCTCGTTTAGAATTGACACCAGAAGAAGAACAGCAATTCACCAAGCAGCTGGGAAGTATTCTGGATTATGTCGAACAATTGAATGAAGTAGATGTGAGTAATGTTTCTCCCACAACAAGGGCGATTGATGTTAGTAATGTGACTCGAAAAGATGAGTTGCAGCCATATCCTGAACGAGAAGCCATTCTTAATAGTGCGCCTGAACAAGAAGGAGAATTCTTCAAAGTACCAAAAATTCTCCACACTAATGAGTAGAGATAATTAGCAGAAAAATGAGAAACACATAGGTTTGGGAATGTTCAAGGATGGTCAGTGGATATCAAGAGGAGAGCAAGAAGGGTCACAATTTAACACCCCCAAGGCTAGAAGCAGGTGGGAGCGTCAAAAAAGTTAACCCAATGTTAACTAGACCCCCATTGTGCCGAAAGGGCCTGTAATTGATTTCAATGCACCTCACAACCGAGGGAACGTTGGTACAAGTTTTGCGGTGGGTTAGGCTAAAGCAATAACACACCTTCTCTGGACTAGTCCTCACACCTTACTCAGTCAGGAAGCAGCTTTTGTAGTGTGGCGGTGAAGTCAGGGTAGGAAATGGCCGCTGCTTCTGCACGGTGAATGGTGGTGATCCCGGTAGCAACTAGAGATGCGATGGCTAGACTCATAGCAATGCGATGATCTGTATAACTATCTACATCAGTACCCACTAACTGAGTTCCACCAGTAATTTCCATACCGTCGGGTAATTCACTGACTTTCGCTCCCATTTTATTGAGTTGCTGGGCCATCACAGTAATGCGATCGCTTTCTTTAACTCGCAATTCAGCTGCGTCGCGAATAATGGTTATGCCTTCGGCAAATACTGCGGCCACTGCTAAGATAGGGATTTCATCAATCATTCTAGGGATTATATCCCCAGCAATGGTGCAGCTTTTTAAACCACTGGAACGTACCCTTAAATCTGCCACTGGTTCCCCCGCGACTTCCCGCTGATTTTCTAGTTGAATATCAGCTCCCATCATTGCTAAAGCATCTAATATTCCCGTACGGGTGGGATTAACACCGACGTTTTCCACTATTAATTCAGAACCGGGTACAATTGCCCCAGCTACTAACCAAAAAGCCGCTGAACTGATATCCCCAGGGACAATGACTTTTTGCCCACACAGTTGAGCCGGGCCGATGACGGTGACGCTATTGGTTTCTGGATCAATACTGAGTTCCGCACCAAAAGCCCGTAACATGCGTTCGCTGTGGTCACGAGAAAGGGAGGGTTCTGTGACAGTGGTTTTTCCTTCTGTTAGTAGACCCGCAAGTAATATGCAGGATTTAACTTGGGCAGAGGCGATGGGAGAATGATAATGAGTCGGTTTCAGGACTTGTCCTTGAATTGCTAAGGGTGCTAAAGAATTGCCTTTACGTCCCCAAATTTCTGCTCCCATTTGTTGCAAAGGTTTCACCACACGGGACATAGGACGCCATCGCAAAGAACTATCGCCGGTGACAGTAAAAAAACGCCCTGGATGTGATGCTAAAAGCCCTAACATCAGTCTGAGTGTAGTACCAGAGTTACCAGCATTCAAAACATCCACTGGTTCTTGCAATTGTCCCAAACCAATACCCTGAACCCTGACTAAGTTGCTGTTCAGTTCCGAAATTTCGGCTCCCATAGCTTGAAAACAGCTTGCAGTGCTGCGGGGGTCTTCCCCTAACAGCAGTCCTTGGATTTGGGTTTCACCTTGGGCGATCGCGCCCAACATTAAAGCCCGGTGTGATATGGATTTATCACCTGGTACACGGATACAACCCTGTAAACATAGCCCAGCAGAGGGGCGCTGGATAATTAACTTGTGAGAAAGGTCTTTTTGAGTTTCTACAGTTATGACAGAAGCCGACATGAGGTTACACTGGCTCTTGAATACACCGGAAGTTTATCAGCGACTAAATTTGCCACTATTGGAAACTTCCTGCCTAGTATACTATCGCTTTTTGTTCGCGTAAATTTGCCACAATCCACCAAATATATGACAGATCTTCACGTGATAGTTTTTCATCTTGCAGAAAACAGTCCGAGGGGTCTTGTATTTTTTGGAACTGTTCTTAGAAAGAATGCCACAAAAAATTTTACATACTGCACCTTAAAAAGTATTTAAATTTATAATCTTTTATTGCTTTTTATGTTGATTTATTTGCTTACCAAATCAGCATCTTCAGTTAATATTAGGGATGTTTTACTATTTACCGGTTGTTTCTGATTGCTAAAAAACTGGTGTTAATTTCATTTTGTTCAATAGATTTTAGCCCCTATCGCTCCCATGCTGACCCATCACCGTAAGCCCGTGTGTTTATCACTCATTTCAACTGACCTGCCATTCTGGTCTGTTGTTGAAACTGCGGGAACATTGTATCAAAAAGACACTGAACGATTCCATTTACTGTTGACAGAACCGCCGCTAGTTAAGCCTAAAGTGGCAAATTCTTTGAATTTAGAAAACATCTGTGCCGAAAATCAAAGCAACACTAAAGCCCCCAGGAGTCCCAGAATTTTGTGGTTGGAGATTTCCCCATATCGGATTATCATGACCATGCAAGGTAACGAGCAAGTTAGTTATCGCCATTTCTGGGAACAAGGAGTTTATGGCGTGAGCCGTTACTGGTTACCCACTGAGTCAGTGCAACCTTATAATCCCATTCGGTTACGAAATTTTACAAAAACTTTGTCACTTAATGGACATCACTGGCCAGAACATTTGCGCCTGGAATACGAATTGTGGGCAGAAAACGTCCAACTAGGAATGTACATCCTCAATCTGGAAATTAAACACTAGTCATCAGTTTTTCTGGGAGTGGGAATTGGGGTATGGGGACTAGGAAAGAGTTTACCTCATATTTGATCCCCCCATCCCCAATGTTTATTGCCCAAAATAACTGGGTTCGTTACCAGGTTTCCATTTGATATTGCAACCAATACTGGGCTTTTGCTCACCTGCCACAGGTTTATCCCCTAGCACTGCCGCAATGGCAAGGCGTAAATCTGCACCCGTTACCGGTTTGTCATTGCTAGGACGGCTATCATCCAATTGCCCTCGATAGGCGAGGCGGCGTTCTGCGTCAAATACAAAAAAATCAGGTGTGCAAGCTGCTGTATAAGCTTTTGCTGTTTCCTGAGTTTCGTCGTTACACAAGGGGAACTTAAAATCCAGTTCTGTTGCCATTGCTTTTAAAGATTCTGGCGCATCATCTGGATATTTTTCCGCGTCATTGGCGCTGATGGCCACGATTCCTAAATCACTAGAGAAATAATCTTTTCCTAAACGAGCTAATTCTGCTTGGATATGTTTGACAAATGGGCAATGCCGACAAATAAACATGACCAACAATGCTTTTTTATCAGCAAAAGTGGCCAGGGAAATTGTTTCTCCGGATACCACTTCTGTTAGATGAAAATCTGGCGCTTGCGTGCCTAATGGCAACATTGTAGAAGCAGTTAAAACCATAAAAAATGCTGATTAGGGTAATGGGGAGTAGGCAGTAAGGAAAAATTCTTAATTCCTAGCTCCTTTTGTCTCTGTTATTACTGTACCCATTACAGCAGATTTCGTCCTTGTGAACTACAAATCATAATCATGAAAATCTTGTGGGGTGGGCATCTTACTCGCTAATAATGTACATCACCACAACGGAAAGTGCTATATTGATCAGTACTCATGAAGTTAGAGACAGGAAATATCCTGTCTCTACATTTGTTAAAAATTATTTGTAAAGATTAGTTTTTATAATTGGGCTAAAAGACCGAAAATGCCGTGCCCTGTGAAAACTTCTAGTGCAATCAAAGAGATAAAACCAATCATTGCCAAACGACCGTTGATTAATTCAGCGTAGGGAGTAAATCCAGTCCGATCGCCTTGCTCATCTACATAAACTTTTGGTTCAATGGCAAAGGCGTTCATTAGACCGTGGTCGTCAACAATGCCTGAGGTGTTACGCATGTAGTTTTTCCTGTCTTTTTTATTATGTAAACAACTGTAACAAAAATAATAATTTTTGTAAAGTATCTGTGCGGACATAGGTTCGACTACAGTCATAGAGGGAAGTGGATATGCCCTCAGTACTTCGACTTCCCTTAATAAGCATAGAAATTAAATGCGTAACAGCTTATGAGTTGGGTGGATCCCTTAAAAGACGGAAAAAGTAGAATAGAGCTTATTGCTGCACTGGGAAGCGACTTAGACATTGTTAATGATGCCAGGGCAAGCTTCGAGAAAACTGCCACAGAGCTAAGTGATAAAGATATTAAGCTAATTTATTACTTAATCAAGCACGAACATACAAGTCCTTTTCGGGGAACTGTCTTCAAATTTAAAGTCAAAGCTCCTCTGTTTGTTTGTCGCCAATGGTGGAAACACGTGATTGCCAGCAATCATAATGATGAGCAACTAGGATGGAATGAGAAAAGCTTTCGATATGTTGAAATTGATGATAGTAGTGAATTTTATATTCCTAAAATTTTTCGCCAACAATCAAAGAACAACAAACAAGCTACTGAAGGTCAATTGGCTGAAAATACTAATCAGAAAGCAATAGCAATTTATACTCAACAATGCCAAACTAGCTATGAGGCCTATCGTACTCTTCTAGAGTTAGGAGTAGGGAGAGAACAGGCTCGTGGTGTATTAGTTCCTTCAGTATACACTTCTTGGGTCTGGACGGTTTCCCTGCAAGCTGTTTTGCACTTTATAGGACTGCGCCGTGGGGCTGGAGCACAAAGTGAGATTGGGGCTTATGCTCAAGCCATAACTTCCCTGATTAAACCGATAGTTCCTGTTTCAATAGAAGCGTGGGAAACTCACCATAATCATCTTTGAGTAGAATCAGGAATAATCTTACTCATCCTTGATATGCTCCTTTCGACTTCCCTCAGGGAGCGCGAGGGATCTGAGTGATTATGGTTATCAGTTTAATCGAAAGTGCCACCATGTCAGCTTGCTAACCTGCTTTAATGTGTTCCATTAAATATTGCTGTTCTTAAATGCAAAGGGGCGCAATTATATTTAGCAACCCTTGCACATATTCCTAAGCCAGTAAAATTTAATGTTAATCATGACTTTTTAACAATGCTACGGGAAAGTGCTTGAGGGCTTCGCCTATTAACATGGTTTTATCAGTGTAGAGTGTTTGCTGAGTGATGGTGTTTTGCCAAAGTGACGGCGCTGCCGGTGGTAAGTGAATATATGTATCATCCCAGACTTGTATGTCTAGGGGATATTCTCCAGGTTCAATTAAGCTAGTAAAAAAGCGGGGTGCTATGGTAATTATTGTCTGATTACTATGAATCCTAGCGAAGGCAATAATATGATCTGAATATTTTCCCTTAGCTTCTAATGGTAGGTAGTCACCTTGTTGAAAAACTGTTAAATTTTCTTTTCTGGCTTTTAAGGCTTGGACAATCACAAACAGCTTGATTCTACTATCTTCTTTAGTTGCTAATAGTTCATCTACGAATTTTAAAATATCTTCCTGGGACTGTTTTTTAATGACTTTGAGGTGAGATTGTCTTATTTGAAAATCAACGGGACGACGATTATCAGGGTCAACCATGCTGAAGTCCCAAAGATCAGTTCCTTGATAAAAATCTGGAACTCCAGGAGAGGTGATTTTTAATAAAGTCTGAGATAAAGAATTAAAAATCCCATAGTAGGCTACCCGTTTTTGAAAGGGTAGAAATTCCTGTAAAAATTGATTTTGATCTGAATTTTCCAAAACTGCAGCCACAAATTTAGTTAAGGCTTGTTCATAAGTTGCATTCGGTCTTAGCCAGGCTGTGTAGACTTTAGCTTCTCTAACAGCTTTGAGAACATAATCTTGAATGCGTTGGCAAAAGTCACTATACTCATGTTCAAAAAATGGAAATGCACCTATGAGCATCTGATAAAACTGATACTCATCATTTGTATCTGGCATGGGTAAACTTTTACTTACACTTGTTTTATGAACACGGTTAATTTCATAAAATGCGTAAACTTGTTTTTGCCACTCTTCAGGAATTTCTGACAAAACATTTAATCTGGCTCGGATATCTTCACCTCTTTTAGTATCATGGGTTGAAGTAGTATTCATTGAGTGTAGCCAACGGTTTTTTCTGTGTTGATTAAAGTTGTGAAAATCAGTAATACTTATGCCAAAATTATCAGGGTTTCCACCAACCTCATTTAAGGAAATAAAGCGGTTATAAACGTATAATGCTGTGTCTTCTACTCCTTTGGCCATTAATGGGCCTGTATATTGTTGTAATCGCATGACAAAATAAAGCCATTGCTCTTGATCCTCCGTTGTCAGAGAATGTTCATATTCCAGTAATAAGAGTTTTTCAATAAAATTTAATTCATGGTGTAGTAGGGGAAGATGTGATTTTGCTTGTTGAATTACATCCTGAATATATCGACGATCTGCGGGTAAGATACCGTTTTGATTTGTGTAAGTGCGATAAATGGGAAATAAAGTCAACACTTCTGCAAGGGCTCGTTTTAATCCATTAATGGTAAAGTCATTGCCATAACGATGTCTACTGGCTATTTTTTTTAATATATAAGTTAAATTATCAACATCTCCGGCTAAATTTCTTTCTAAAATTAAATGCTTTTTATCAATAGCAAGTTGCTCATAAGCTGTTCTAAATCCTGTTACATTCCAGTAAATTTGAGTAAATTCTTTTTCCTTTGCAGTTTGACAAAAAATGCCATTGAGATAATTTAAGAAATCATAACCTGTAGTACCCTGAATTGACCAGTGGTTAGGTAAATCTTCCCCTGAATGCAAAATCTTTTCCACAGTGATGTATGTATCACCTGTTTTTTGTCTCAATGTCTGTAAATACTGGCTAGGGTTATACAGTCCATCAATGTGGTCAATTCGTAAGCCAGTAATTTGATTTTCTTTGACTAACTTCATAGCCAAAGCGTGGGTGTGGCAAAAGACTTGATAATTTTCGATATTCAAAGATATTAATTCATTAATGGTAAAAAATCTCCTGTAATTAATTTCTTCTGCCCCAACTTTCCAAAAAGCAAGACGGAAAAACTGTTCAGAAAGTAAATTATCTAAAAGGTTAAAGGTATCTGGTTTACCTGGTTCACCATTAAAAATTCGCAAATTTTCATCAATAAATCCTTGGATGTTTGTATTATCTGTATAAATTTCCCACAACAATCCTTTCACGAAATTAACTTGGTCTTGTCTTTCTTTTGGTGTGACATCAGCAGGTATATGTTTTACCATATAAAGGATGCCAAGTAATCTGACAAATATGGGATTATTTCTCCCTAATATTTTAGATAATTTGCCTATATTATAATTTAGAAATATAGCGTAAGATTCTAATTTTATGGGAAATCGCAAATCGTAATAATTGACACTCAAACCGTGTTGGTCATATTTGAGTTTAATTTCCCCATTTTCTAAAGAAGCACCATAAAAGTTGCCCAGTAAAGGTGCTAAAACTGGTTGTTGACTATCACCAAATCCGTTGATTATGGCATTATTCCAGGCAATGTCAAAGTAGTTAGCATAAACAGAATTAACACCATTTTCTAAAACATCCATCAAATATTGATTTTGGCTATCATAAGCCATGTGGTTGGGGACAATATCTTGTAACCACCCCATATGATGCTGTTTTATTTGTTGAACTAAAGTGCTAAAATCTTCTTGTGTTCCTAATTCTGGGTTTAGTTGATTAGGGTCAACTATATCATAGCCGTGAGTACTACCTATTCTTGCTTTAAATATTGGTGAGGCGTAAAGGTCAGAAATGCCTAATTCATCCAGATAATTGATAATTTTTTTAGCTTCATTAAAACCAAATTTGGAATTAAATTGAATGCGATAAGTAGCTGTGGGAATTCGCATAGGGAAACTAACTCCTTGTTGATCCAACCTCAGAGGCCCAGGGTAAACAGAGAAAAGTTTTCGTTTTCTCTATGGTTCGTTATCATTTAATATTTTTCATAAACGGCAAAACTCTGCTTAGTTAGGGTTAATTGTTGACACAATTTAGGTTTTTGTGGTAAGTTTGAACCGCCACCTAACCATTTTTTTTGAGCAGAATCTAAAATTTTTACCCAATTGCCACCTGTAAACTCTTGACTAAGAGTAACATCAGAGTTATTAAAATTCATGGCACAGAATATCTGATTTTTTCCACTAAATTTAAACCAGGAAATTAACTGTTTTTCTTCTTGAAAGTTTATTTTTAAATTGTGTCTTTCCCGTGGCAATAAAGCTCGGTTTTGGCTGCGGATTTGAATGAGTTTTTGGTAGAAGGAAAATAAAACTTGATGTTTGCCTGATTTGCGTTTTTGCCAATTGAGCTTGCAAGTGTTAAAAATATCAGCAGATTCTGGGTCCGGTGGTTCTCCTTGGGAATGAAAGGCGAAAAATTCTTGTTTACGTCCTTCTCTAACTGCTTTAATTAAATCGGGATCCGAGTGACTAACAAAGTACATAAATGGTGATTCTTCACCATATTCTTCTCCCATAAATAACAAAGGAATGTATGGAGAAAGTAATAGTACTCCAGCAGCTAATTTTAATTGTTCAAAGTTAACAATTTGCGATAATCTTTCACCTAAAATTCTGTTCCCTATTTGGTCATGATTTTGGATGGATACTATAAATTGATATGAAGGGCGATCGCCTGGGTAATTGCCATGAAAACGTTGGCGATAATTTGAATATTTCCAGTCGTAAACAAAGCTGTCTTTATAAGCTTTAGCCAAATGTTCGCACTTGCCAAAATCTTGGTAATAACCAATGCGATCGCCTGTGAGCAAGGTATATAATGAATGATGAAAATCATCACTCCATTGGGCATCAATTCCATAACCGCCTGATTGATGAGGACGAATTATTTTAGGGTCATTTAAATCACTTTCAGCAATTAAATAAAATTTTCTTCCCTGGTGCTGAGAAAACACAGCCACATTTTCTGCAAGTTCAGCTAAAAAGTGTTTTGCACCCAAATCATAAATAGCGTGAATTGCATCTAAGCGTAAAGCATCAATATGAAATTCACCTAGCCAATAAAGTGCATTGTGAATAAAAAATTGACGGACTTCGTAACTATGAGCATCATCAAAATTAATGGCAGTTCCCCAAGGAGTACGATAAGTTTCTGTAAAATAAGGGCCAAAGCGACTTGTATAATTACCTTCAGGGCCAAAGTGGTTGTAAACCACATCTAAAATTACGGCGATTCCTTGTTGGTGACAGCCATCAACCAATTGCTTTAATTGATGGGGAGTACCATAAGAATTTTGTACGGCAAAGGGATACACCCCATCATAACCCCAATTGCGATGGCCTGGAAATTGAGCTACTGGCATGAGTTCAATGGCATTTACCCCCAACTCTCGTAAATCTGGGAGTCGGGGAATAATTGCCTCAAAAGTACCTTCCGGTGTGAAAGTACCAACGTGCAACTCATACATAATCATGGTTTCTAAGGAAACACCAGACCAATTACTGTCGCTCCAAGCAAAGTTGTGATCGATGACTTGGGAAGGACTGTGTACACCATGAGGTTGAAAATTGGATGCTGGGTCAGGTCTGGATTCGCTATTATTTAATTGATATAAATAAAGTGTTCCTGGCTCAATATCCATAGCAATAACTTGCCAATATGACCCTAGTTGCTCCATGGGAAGCAAGCGCTGGTCAGGAGAGACAATTTCCACAGCGACGGTGTTTAAATTTGGTGCCCAAACCGTAAATTCACAAACACCATCACCTAAATAATGAGCGCCAATTCTCATACAAAATCCTCAAGGAACTTTCTGCTACCCAATACGGCGTAATACCACAAGCGATCGCTCAACTAGTGGTATAGTTTGATAACCTGTGAAAAACTTCCCTGGTGGGACAAAGCGCGGTTCATTGGTATCAATTACCATTTCCCATCCCCTTTCTTTAAAACCTTTGGGTAGGGCGAAATCAATCGGCTCATAATGAGCGTTATGAAATAGCAAAAAACTCTCATCGATAATGCGCTCACTATGAGGCCCTGGAGTGGCAATTCCTTCGCCATTCAAGAAAATTCCCATGACTTTGGCATAATTAACTAGCCACTGCTCATCACTCATTTCACTACCATCAACATTGAACCAACCAATATCACCAATGCCAAAACCGTAAATCGGTTCACCCTGAAACCACTTGCGCCGTCGAAATACTGGATGTTGATGGCGGAAATATATCAGTTCACGAGTGAAATTCAATAAATCGGCATTTGCTGGTTTTAAATCCCAATTGCGCCAGGAAATCTCATTATCTTGGCAGTAGGCGTTATTATTACCATTCTGACTAAAGCCAAATTCATCTCCGTTCAGCAGCATTGGTACACCCTGAGATAACATCAAAGTTGTTAAAAAGTTGCGTCGTTGGCGTTCTCGCAAGGCCAACACCTGTGGGTCATCAGTTTCGCCCTCTACGCCACAGTTCCAAGAATTGTTATGGTTTTCCCCATCTTGATTGTTTTCTTTGTTGGCCTCGTTGTGCTTTTCGTTATAACTGACCAAATCATTGAGGGTAAAGCCATCGTGGGCAGTGATAAAATTAATACTTGCATTGGGACTGCGCCCATTTGTTTGATACAAATCAGGGCTACCAGTGAAAGAGTAAGCAAATTGCCCCAAGCTGTGGTCTACACCACGCCAAAAAGAGCGTACAGTGTCCCTATACCTACCATTCCACTCAGACCATCGTAAGGGAAAGTTTCCTACTTGATAGCCGCCATCTCCCACATCCCAAGGTTCTGCAATGAGCTTCACATCTGCAAGCACCGGGTCTTGATGAATAATGTCAAAGAAAGCTGCTAGGCTATCCACTTCATATAATTCCCGGGCTAACGCCGAAGCCAAATCAAAACGGAAGCCATCCACGTGCATTTCTGTTACCCAATAACGGAGGCTATCCATGATTAATTTCAGGACTTGGGCATGACGGACATTCAAAGAATTACCACAGCCTGTAAAGTCCATGTAGTAGCGGGGGTCATCTTTAACTAGGCGGTAGTATACAGCATTATCAATACCTCGCAGTGATAACGTTGGCCCTAAATGATTGCCTTCGCCAGTGTGGTTATAAACTACATCTAAAATCACCTCAATTCCCGCAAAGTGCAGATCCTTGACCATCTGCTTAAATTCCGTCACTTGTTGTCCCAATGTTCCACTGGAACTATAACTAGAATGGGGTGTGAAATAGTTGATAGAATCGTAACCCCAGTAATTAGTTAGTCCTTTTTCCATTAAATATCCAGGACAGGAGTAAAACTCATGCACAGGCATTAATTCCAAGGCTGTAATTCCTAGTTGCTGAAGATATTGAATTACTGCTGGATGGGCCAATCCGCCATAAGTACCGCGTAGTTCTGGTGGAACATCTGGATGTAACTTGGTCAACCCCTTGACGTGGGTTTCATAAATGATAGTTTCGTGCCACGGCCTATATAACAGTTTATCATCTCCCCAGTCAAAAGACTGATCCACCACAACACATTTAGGCATCATTTGAGCATTATCTAAATTAGAAAACACCAGGTCTGGTTCAGGTGCATCCCAAGAATAGCCAAAGATAGCTGGACTATGTTGAATTTCGCCATCAATTGCTTTAGCATAGGGGTCAATTAGCAGTTTATTCGGGTTAAAGCGATGACCCAACTCCGGTGCCCAAGGTCCATGTACTCGAAAGCCATAGCGTTGTCCTGGTCCTATTCCTGGGACATAACCGTGCCAAACAAAATTATTTTTTTCCCTTAGAGGTAAACAAATTTCATTGTCTTTTTCATCAAAAAATAAACACAAGTCTACCCCAGATGCATTTTCTGAAAATAAGGCGAAGTTTGTGCCTTTTCCGTCCCAACTAGCGCCTAAAGGATATACGTTCCCCGGCCATAGTGCTACATACATAGATATATTTTCAACAGTTAGTGTTTACTGCGAATAACAAAGTTTGATGCCTTGGATGTAGTTTTTTAATTAATGACTTTAGTTTGAATTTAACTCGATATTGCTGCTAGTTATTCCATCAGTGGGATGAAGAATTATTGATTCCATAAGATGGAATTAGTTAGGTTTATGTTAAATATTTATGTATTATAAATTACCTAAACTTTTATGAAATTTTGAACAGTAAAGCTAATATAGCTCTTTTTTTTGAGAAAAATTTATTAATTTTAGTTTTATTGGGTATAAATTTAAAAATTAGCTTATTGTGTTAATTTAAACAAAATTGCTGCAAATTAAAAATATAGCAATCCTAAATCATTTATGAGAAAATACTATACTCATGAAGTTTAGGGAAGTCAAAAATTTGACAATGGATGGATAGTTCAAATAACGCCTTGACTACAGTAAAAGAATGACAGAAAAAATAAAACTCTCTAATTAATCGTTTTGCTTGTAGCCACATATCTTCTACAGGATTCTGTTGTGGTGCATTCGGTGCAAATCTCAAGCAGGTAATCCACCATCCACCTAATGCTTGAGCAATTTCAATCCATTCTTGCATAATAATTTTTACATTTTGCAGTGCTTCTTGATAAGTTTCCCCATCCGCAGCACATCCAGGTAATTCTAGAACCTCGGCAATAAACTCTTGGTCTTCTTGACTCCAATAAAGTATGATTTCATAATGAAGCATCATTTTAACCTCCTAGCTGGTATTTGAGAATTACTGCACGAACTTGTTTAACTTGATACGCTTTGGCTTGAGAACCTTTAGGTTGAAGATTCAGAATTTCTTCTATTCCTTCTTGGGTAAAATATGATGACTTCCGCGAACACGTTCATCGAACCCTAAACTGCATAACAGTTGACATAGTTGGGTAAATGGAATGTTTGCATCAAATGTATCCAATAAAAATTTAGCGAGGAGTTTGTCTTGTTGGCTCACAACTTATGATATTTTCCCTGAAATGCTTATAATAACCCCAACCTATCTCCCCTGGTAAGCTTGGCTAATGCACCCTTTGCAAATTTGCCAAAAGCGTAGATACTCACAGGACAATAATCTGTGTATTGCGATCGCACCCTTCATATTATCAAAGGGATTCCTACGGAGCGCTTCGCTATCGCACAAGTCTTGGTGTGCTGGTTTATTTTGTAATCCCAACCAACCCCGCAAAAGCTCATTTTTACAGTAGTTGGGTATAAACCTCATCCAGTGATGTTTGACTAGCTTGAAGCCAAAATTCAGTTTGATCATCAGGAAGCAGAGTCACTAGCACTCTTGTTCCTTCAGGTAACTGTGCTGACTCCAGCAGTTCGATTTTTCCTTCCCAAAGGGTAGCCCAAAGCGTTTTTAGCATATCCGTTTTATGAATGGTTATGTTTTTATTTTATGCTTCGATGCTAAAAGAGTGTAGATGCGTAATTTTACTAGATAGTAAATTTGTACTCACAAAAATTTTACACCGCGCAGCAAATAAAACTTCTGTGTAGGTTACAATGTGGTGCATAATTTTGGGTAACAAAAAGAACGCCCAATGGGTTAAAAATCACTTTGATGCCTACTGAATTACTTGCTGAAACTTTAATAACACTTTCTGTCCGAGAACGGAAAGAATTAATTTTACATCATGCTTCATTAATTGATGTGACTCACATCGCAGATGAAGATTTACACATAGCATACAAATATGGAAAAATCATTTCCTCAATAGCACCTGCTTACTTTCAATATCAAATTGCACAAGATAAACAGAATGGATCAGTTTTACAATTAGATAGACAATCTCAGTTAATTGCTAGTAAAACAGAGAAGTTTGGAGATGATTTTATTGCGTGGTTAAAAGCAGACTTTGAAAATAAAAGTGCAATACTTGAGCATCATCCTAACCCACACAATCTTTTTGAACTCTGTGGAGCTAAATTCCTAGTTACTAGCAACTCAGTAACAAGAAGCCTTAGCACTAAAATAGCCATACTGTGGGAACAAATAGCTGATATTAGTCCTTATGTAATTGTTCCTGAATTTGAATTTGAAATCAAAATTAAGGGAATAGATATTATTATTTTGGCTGAAGAAACAGTTCAATTTGCACAACTTAAAACTTTAAAGGGAACACTGACAGGTTCACAAAATAATAGAGCTAAAAAAGAATTAAGTATTCATGATAATCCATTATTTGTATCAGCTTTTGATTTGGGTGACTGGACATTTAACAATCCTAAAATAAATCGTATTGCTGATAAGAATTTTTGGAATAATATTTACATAAATTATCACATTTTTGAAGCCCACGTAAGAACTCTGTTACAGAGAATTGATAAAGCCTTTGCCGAATTGGCTACAAAATAAGCCGTTTCAATTTTATAGCGAAAAAAGAGAGAGTTGTTCAGCTATTTCTTTACCTTTTGGCTTGTTTCCTTGAATTAAGCTAAAAATATAACTACCAATCTCTTTTGCAAGTAATACCGGAACTGCATTACCAATTTGTTTATACTTAGAACTTATTGAACCATAGAAAATCCAATCATCGGGAAAAGTTTGAATTTTTGCAGACTCAGTTACAGTTAAAGAACGCAACTCTACAGGATGACACATATCTGTAGCTTTTTGATGTGGACTTGTAGTTATTGTCGGAGAAGGTTTATCCCAGGATAATCTTCTATAAAAACCCACTTTTCCGCCTCCCGATTCATAAGCACCTCCCATAGCCTCTTTTTTTAATTCTTCTGGTAAATTTCTCCAATTTTCTCCCGCTTCCAATAATATTAAATATTTTAAACGACTTTCTGAATAACTAATAAACTCTGGTTTGGGATCAACTAAACCTGTTAAAGCATCTCTTAAAGTTCGCCATTTAGGTAAATTTTGACCATCTTTGCAATATTTAGGAATAGGAAATGTAGCAGCTTCACCATCTCTAGAACCAATAAATACTACACGCTGTCTATTTTGTGGAACACCATAATCTGCGGCTTCTAAAAGGTTATAAACTACGTTATATCCTAGTTCTTTCATTTCGGCTAATACCACCGTCAAAGCCGCACCAGCCATTTCGTCAGCTTCTAAAGGTGGATAATTTTTTCCTCGTTGATTAATTGGCCTGTGACGAAGAGAAGCAGAAAGTAAACCTTTGACATTTTCCATCAAGAAAAAACGGGGCTGGACTTCTTTAACTATGCGGATAAAGTCCATGAATAAACTACCGCGAGGGTCCATGACTGAACCCCTTTTTCCGGCTGTACTAAATGGCTGACAAGGTGGACCACCTGTTACTAAGTCTACTTCACCAGGTTGTAAAGCGCGACCTAAATTTAAAACTCTCCCCCCTTCTTCAAGTAGGTTTTGGGAACTAACTTTTTCTATTTCTCTAGGAACAGCACTTTCTGTAAGATAAGGTCTATTCAGAAGAATTGTTTTTGTAGCATCACTGTCTTTTTCTACTACACTTACTGTATGAAATCCTGCTGCTTCCATACCCAAGTCTAGACCAAATGCACCTGTAAATAAGGAAATAGAAATCGCTTTAGCATCTATCATGAGAAACACTACTAAGGTAAATAAATATTTTGTAGAGTACAATTATACTATAGCAATCCTAAATCATTTATGAGAAAACATTATACTCATGAAGTTTAGAGAAGTCAAAAATTTGACAATGGATGGATAGTTCAAATAACGCCTTGACTACAGTAAAAAAATGACAGAAAAAATAAAACTTTCTAATTAATCGTTTTGCTTGTAGCCACATATCTTCTACAGTATTCTGTTGTGGTGCATTCCGGGCAAATCTCAAGCAGGTAATCCACCATTGTTCTTTTTCAAGTTCACGATTTAATGAATCTAGATAATCTTGAATTTCTTGTGAACGATGATAACTTGCACCATCCCAAATTATTAAAAGTTTGGCTCCAGGGCGCTGTTTTTGAAGATATTCTAAAAAATTAATTGTGTTTTTAGAGTCACCTTTTTCAGCTTTATACGTGAGAAATTCTTTGGTTTTATAATCCAATGCACCGAAATATGTTTGTTTATCACGAGCATTTACCACTGGTATTGTTACTCGTTCACTAGTTTTCCACCAAACATACCTTATTATGTCCCCCCAAAGTAAATGACATTCATCTACCATGAACACAACTAGGTCTCCTGTCTCTATTTCAGCCCGTCGCGTCTCCAGCAACTCACAAATCTCTTTTTTTTGAGTCCACTAATTCTTGGTTATATTTCGGATTATTTGCTTGAGTTTTCTTCCAACTAATACTGGCATCATCAAATAAATCGTAGTAACTTTGTTTCGAGGAAAATGTTACTCCATATTCTGAGGCGATATGGTACTCTAATTTATTTAAAGTCCATCTGTCTTTGGTTTGCAACCATTTTATTACCTCGGCACGTTGAAGATCATCCAGAAACCCTTTACTTCCTTTATGCCCTAGTTTTAACCCTTCCACCCCCAGTTGAAAAAATGCTTTTTTATAGGTACTAATGAAGCCAGATGAGACACCTAATATTGGCATTATCTCTTCATGCTTGTATCCACATAACAGCATTTTCACTGCTGTAGCTCGTTTGATTTCACGCCGCTCTTTATTATTTTTGATAAAATCTTCTAATAATTGTATCCACATCACCACACCTACACCTTAGTTTTAAACGTTACTTTTAAGCTCTGTCCGTATTTACTCATGAATGATTCCGGATGGCTATATTTGTAGTTTCAAGCTGTATTAAATTTTAATTTAATTGATTTTACTTAATTTCCATAGTTTTAATTTTAATAAGAATTTAGCAAAACTTGAAATAAAATAACCAACATCTATCTTAAGACTGTAATAAAAATGTAAATATTTTTTGTAAGATTGGTAAGAATATTTTGAAAACAAAACTCAGAAATCAATAGCTATAAAAATAAAATGCAGTGATAGTTCCATCCAGTTAAAAGGCAAAGACAATCAAGCAGGAATTGCATAACAACTGCAAATTTGCCTTAAATCAGGCCATCGCTTAGGGAGAAAAAAAGATGCCACGACGGATCAGAAATTCAGTCATCGTGATAACAGGAGCCTCCAGTGGAATTGGACGTGCCACAGCGTTAGAGTTTGCTCAACAGCGCGCCACCGTTGTGCTAGCAGCTCGAAATGAACAAGCTTTGCAGGAAGTAGCCCAAGAGTGCCAACATTCAGGCGCAACTGCCCTCGCCATACCAACAGATGTTAGTAATGAGTCAGCAGTTAAAGAGTTAACACAGCGTGTGATCGCCTCTTTTGGGCGAATTGATGTTTGGGTGAATAACGCCGCCGTCAGTTTGTTTGCGCGGTTTGAGGAAGCACCCCCGGAAGTTTTTCGCCAAGTAATTGAAACCAATTTATTTGGTTACATTTATGGTGCGCGTGCTGTATTACCCCACTTTCGTGAACAAGGTAGCGGTAACTTAATCAATATTTCTTCGGTTGTTGGTGTAACTGGTCAGCCATATACAAGTGCTTACACCATCAGTAAGTATGCTATTCGCGGACTCTCTGACTCTCTCCGCATGGAGCTCTATTTAGATAACGCTAGGGATATTCATATTTGCACAGTCTTACCTGGTTCAATTGATACACCCATTTTTCAACACGCAGCTAATTACACTCGTCGTCAGACCAAGGCCATGTCCCCTGTATACCCAGCTAAACAAGTGGCTGAGTCTATTGTGGGGTTAGTGGACAGACCACAGCGAGAAATTATCGTCGGTGAAGCTGTTTATTTGCAGATTTTGCAGAAAACCCTAGTGCCGGATTTATATGAACCAATGATGGCCAAGCAAGTAGATCAGGATCACTTTCAAGATCACAAGCCAGCCCCCCTAAATGATGGCAATGTGTTTGAGCCAATGCGTGATTATACGGGCATCAGTGGTAATTGGCTGGGCACAGGTGGTATTACATCCCAAGATGTCTGGGATATGGCCAGAGAAACAGCACAGAAAATTGGTTTACCCCTTTCTTGATGAAGAGAAAATAAACCATGAGCCTACCTAAGGAGAGATTAAACAGCCAACATAACAGCATTAGTTGTACGTGGCAAAGAAGACCCAGTTGTACCCCAAGACTGGGCAGAAGAAGTGGTGAATCTTTTGCCCGATGCTCCACTCGTAGTGATTCCCGGTGGTGGACATACTCTCAATTACAGTAAACCTTTATTGAAGCGACAAAATCACCTTTTGTTGATCAGGAGAAGTTAAATGCAAATGCCCAGATATAATCAGATTTTTGCTTCTTTATGGGCACAATTGCGGTTATGTCCGCCTTATTTGGCCGGATTTGACTCTAGTACAGCCATGCTCCGCGCTACTGCTGCTTACCTGGGGGGAAATGATTTTCCAGGAATGGGGACATTGCCCACTGGGTTAGAACCAATTGCCACTGTTGTTAACCAATTCCCGCGGCAATTTAAAGAATTAATTTATACAGTTGCTAGCGCAGGGGAATCAATTCCCCCAGGATTATTGGGATATGTCAGTTCCGAGGCAGTTTCAGAGTGGATGGTCAGTGAATATCCCCAAAATGAGTATCAAGCGGTAGCTATTGGTTCTACAAATGGGGCTTTGGTGCATTTGTGCGCCGCCTTGGGTATGCCTTGGTTACCACAAACTTTTCTCATTCCTGTGCTGTATCCTGAAATACATCCCGACGAACCCAAAAAGGCCATGGCGTGGGGTAGAGAGAAAGGGGGACTGCTTCTGGATGCTAATCCTGATGTGCAACTACATCATATGTATGACCCCAGTCAAGACCGGTTGACTTTGCGGGGGATGACTTATTTTCGGGTGAAGTACTTGCGTCTGAGTTCAGCTTACAAACGCTTTATAGAAAAAAACTTATCCAGAGGCGGGACTATTCTTATTGTGGATTGTCAACGCACCTGGCCGACAACGCAAGTGAGCGATCGCCATATATTTCAGTTTGGGGCTTTGGGTGGGGCGACACCAGAAGAATACTTTAATAACAGCGATCGCGTCAGAAGATATTTAGAAAAATATCACTCACATCGGCGAAATTGGGACGCACCAATACCAGACAAAGACAGTCCGGAAGCAGAATGGGGTTTTGAACCTAGCTTACGGGAAGATGTGGAAAACTTTGCTCGCCATGGCGGCTATCGTGTTCGGCGGGTCATATATCAAGAACCAGAATATCTCAGTCCCTTCGTAGCCGAATTTTATCGCTGGTGGTACAAACAACGAGGAATCATTGCTAATCGGCTACTATTAGAGTCATTTATTTTACTAGAACCTATGTGGACTTTACGTACTGCATCAGTACCATTCTGGATGAAGTTTAATATGGAACCTTCCCTAGATTGGGTTAAAGATTATTTGAGTAAAGCTGAGATATATGATGAAATTTTCATGATCCTTTTTTCTCATGGCGTGGAATCAGTTGGTTTGCCTAGTATTGACCAATGGGGTGAAGTGTTCAAATATGCACGCCAGCGCGGCGAATTCATCGGTACGGTAGCAGATTTCCCCAGAAACTTTATGACATTAATTCGCTATTATACTGACCTTAAGCGAGTGATTTCAGCCCGTTACCCAATTCCAGGTACTTTAGCCTTAGAGCAACTAGATAAGTTCATTGAGCAAACGGGCGACCGCTTTCCGGTACAATGGCAATAATTAAAAGTTTCCAACCGCGATGACAAATAAGTTCCCCCATAACCTGATCAGGCAGTTTTTGATCCTGAATCGCTATATTGTTTAGCTCCAATACAATTGCATTCATCAAAAAATGCCCATAATTAAAACTTATGGTTTACTAGGGTGTTTGCGGGGTTGGTGTAGCAATGAAGTTGTTTGTGGCTTTTGAAATCTAAGGGGACACAGATTATCAATCTGACATAATTGGTATGCCACAATTGCTATATATAAACCAAATGTTCCCACTGCTAACAAAGTTAGTAGACCCACAAATTGAAGTACATCTTTGAAGATTCTCTTAAACATAATTTTCACATTGTAGAGAGGGTTTATTTTACATATACAAGCGCTTCTGTAGTGATTTCGTCCAACACTAGCAAAAAAATATTTGGTATTCTATAGTTAGAATTTCCGAAACAAAACAGACAAACACTGTATAAATAGGATATGTTATTATTTTAATGTTTCTCTGACTGTAGCAGCTATGGTAAAAGAATTAGCGATTCGTACCTGGGGGTTAACTAAGCAATTTGAGGGACAGGTCGCTGTTAATAATGTTGATTTAGAAGTCCAATGTGGTGAAGTGTATGGGTTAATTGGCCCCAATGGTGCGGGGAAAACAACTCTAATCCGTATGTTGGCCGCTGCGGAAGAACCAACTACAGGTGAAATTCATATTAATGGCTATCCCTTGCGACTTGACAAAAGTAGTTCTCGCCTCAAAGGTCGTACCGGCTACCTACCTGATGACTATCCCTTATATGAAGATTTAACAGTTTGGGATTACTTAGATTATTTTGCCCGGTTGTATCGTTTGCGGGAACCACGACGCACTCAACGGTTACATGAAGTTTTAGAACTGATACAACTTGGCAATAAACGTCAGAGCTTAATTTCTACCCTATCCCGGGGGATGAAACAGCGTTTGAGTTTAGCGCGGACGATTATTCACGAACCAATTTTACTAATTTTAGATGAGCCTGTTTCTGGACTTGACCCTATTAGCAGAATGCAGTTTCGCCAAATCATCAAGACCTTGCAAGAAGCAGGGATGACAATTTTAATTTCTTCCCATGTTCTGAGCGATTTAGCTGAACTGTGTACTTCTGTAGGAATTATGGAGTTGGGTTTTTTAGTCGAAAGTGTTTCTCTGCAAGGACTTTACCATCGACTAGCCAAACAACAAATTATTTTATCAACTCTGGGTAATTTAGAATCTCTGGAGAGTGAATTAAAAAATTATCCCTTAGTGGAACATTGGGAGAAAATACCAGGTCAAAACAGCTTGCGAGTCAATTTTTCTGGTACACAAGAAGATTCTGCTAATTTATTGCGGTGGCTGATTTTATCTGGGATTCCCGTAACTGATTTTCACTGGACTAAAGAAGATTTAGAAAGTATTTTCTTGAAACTAGGACACAAACAAGCATCTTGATCAGTCAATATTTATCAATATTTTTTTGGAGTTGTTAATTATGCTCAATTTCATATCAAAACTCAGGGAAGTAAACCCTCAATTTATCCGAGAAATTAAAGGGCGTTTAAAAATTACTAACCTTTTTTTATCAATATCTGTATCTGTCCTTGGTCAGTTGATATTCTTACTGATATTCCAAGGAAAACTTCCTCCAAGTGACGTGACTTTGCCATATGGTCATCTGTATTGTACAGGTCAATCATCAGAATGTGTGTTAAATGATTACGATAATGTAATTATCAACTGGCAATTGTGGTATCAAGATGCTTTTCATGGGCTAAGTTTGCTAGGAATATTCGTGATTTTAGTTGTGGGGACCTATTTAATCATTAATGATTTAGCCACGGAAAAAATGCGAAATACACTAAATTTTATTCGTCTTAGCCCCCAAACACCTCAAAGTATTCTGTTTGGAAAAATCCTGGGTGTTCCGATTCTTTTGTATGTGCTAATTTTACTAGCAATTCCTTTGCATTTATGGTTAGGATTGCAGGCAAAAATTCCCTTGAATCAGATTTTTATTTTTTATGTTATTGTGATTTTTTCTACTTTTTCATACTATAGTGGCGCATTACTATTTGGCTTAATAGCATCTTGGTTGGGTGGTTTTCAATCTTGGTTAGGAAGTGGATTTCTTTTGGTGTTTCTGGCTTATACATGGCAAGGATTAAAAGATATCAGATTGTTTGATGGATTCGTATTCCTCAAGCTAATTACGCCAATATATTTTATTCCCGAATTTTCAGCTAGTTCTCAATTTCCTGGGTTTCGTTGGTTCCAATTACCATTAGGAAATAGTTTTGTCAACACCAGCGTGTTAAGTTTATTAGTTTACCTCATTGGCATTTACTTTATCTGGCAATCTCTAGAACGTTGCTATCTTGATAGCAATGCCACAATGTTGAGTAAAGGTCAGAGTTATTTATTAACTACCGTCTTTGCTATTATTACATTGGGATGTTTTAATTTGCACGATAGTGTGGATAAAGTAGAGAACATAAAAGACTATTTATTTAGTGCGATGTTTCTGTATTTCTGGTTATTTTTGTATCTGATTGCTTCCTTGACGCAAAATCGCCAAACACTACAAGATTGGGCTAGATATCAACATATTTATCGTGCAAAACATCCAGCTAAACAAAACTTAATCAAGGATTTAATTTGGGGTGAAAAAAGTCCGGGTGTACTGGCCATAGCCATCAATGGTTTAATAGCCGTTTGCAGTTTAAGTACATTGCTGTTAATGCCAGTGGTTCCTGTATCCTATGATAAGTTATACGGTTTTGCAGCTTTAATTTTCGCCTTTAGTTTAGTGGTTATCTATGGAGCTTTAGCCCAACTACTGTTGTTTATGAAAAATCCCCGGAGGTTATTATGGGCTAATAGCATTGTTGGTGCTGTAATTTTCTTACCACCCATTGTTTCCTTGATGTTATTTTACAATTCTGGAAACCTAACTTTTCTGTGGTTTTTCTCTATATTTGCACCATTGCCTTTTTTATACCCAGAAATGACTAATTCCTCAGATATTATGACACCTTTACTCGCAATTCTGGGACAACTATGTATTTTAAGTTTGTTGCTGTTTCAAATCAAGCGCCAGTTGGGAAAAGCAGGGGAATCAGCAACAAAGGCATTATTAGTCAATGATCATTGAGAACATTATACTTTTTTGACTTTTGACTTTTCTGATTTACCAATTAAAACTTGTTTTGTTTCTACTACTGTGGGGATATTCTGTTCAGTGGCTAATTCGTGGTACACAGCCAGAGTTTCTTCATTCACCCGCGCCGCACTGAAACGTTCTAAATTCTCTTTGGCGCGACATTTCCATCTTTGTAGATTTGCAGGATCTCTCAGCAAGATAGTCAAAGCTGTAGCTAAACTTTGACTATCTTGAGGTGGAACTAAAATACCAGCTTGTCGATTATCTAAAGTTTCAGGAATACCATCTACATCGCTGGCGATAATTGCACAGCCAGCTTCTCGCGCTTCTGTAAGGACTAAACCAAAAGATTCGCAATGAGAAGCCAAAACAAAAATATCGGTTGCTAGCATATAGCATTGCGGTTCTGGCTGGAAACCTTCAAAATGAATGCGATGGCTATATGGTTTATTTTGCACTATTGCCTCAAACATTGAGCGATCAGGGCCGTCTCCCACTAAATATAGATGCGCGTCGGGAAATTCCGTAACAATTTTGCCAAAAGCTGCTATTAACTCAGCAATTCCTTTGCGAGAATACATCCCAGCGACAGTGGTAATTGCTGGACGATGTAGGGGTAGTGGTTGGTAATCTTCAATGTGGCGATGTCGGGGACTATTTAATGTACCGTTAGAGACTACCCGCAGGTTTTTATGTGGTATACCACGCCACACCATTGAGTTAGCTACTGCTTGGCTAACTGCAATTACTCGATCTGCTAATCCCATGATTACTGCACTACGCTGGAACTCATTATGTACTGTGGAAACCAAAGCGTAGTTAAAGCCGATTTTGCACATCCTTGCTATTACAACCCCTGTCATCATATGTGCATGGACAATATCTGGCTGAAATTCATGCACGATCTGCCGATAACGCCAACCAGCTTTGAGAATATTGAGGAATTGCCTTGACTGATTTAATTGACAGTGTGTAACATCATAACATCTTAATAATGTCTCATATTCTCCTCCCTGTGAGACTACGGCAACAGTATGACCATCTTTTCTTTGTAAACAAGCTAAGTCTACTGCTACATTGACGATACCATTACCTATGTTCTGCACATGGTTGATAATATGTAATATTCGCATAAAACTTTTGTCCCCAGCAGTTATTCAACCTTAAAAAAGATTTCATAAGAGCCTAAAAACCGCTTCATGAAGCCACGAGGTAGGCTTTTAATTTGAGAGCGATAGGAAGCGATCGCTCTATTTTTCTTTTCTTGAACTAATGTGATGGAAAAACAGTAAGCTGCTGCTAAATCCTGTAATTTGAGGAGAATAAATAGGGGCGCTCTCCAGAACAACCAGATGGGATATTGTAATAATTCAACCCTTGTATTATTTGCCGCCATGGCCACCTTAACTAATTCATATGTAGCTTCATGATCTCTGTGACAATCTTTTCTGTGAGGTACATAAATTTCTTCTGGTTGATAATATTGGATAAGTTGAGCAACCCGAGAAATTATCTCTTGTTGCTCATCATTGTTTAAGTCTTGCAAAGTCCCATCAGGTTTGTCTAAAAAGTGAATCTCTGATGCTTTGACGCCTAAAATTGCTAACGCTTCTAGTGCTTCTTGTTTGCGAATTTGAACGATAGTATTTTTAGTATCTGAACCTCCTGAGCCTTGTCCATCTGTGAGAAACACCACTACAACTGGTATTCCTTGTTCACGCTTGTGAGCAATCATTCCTCCACAGCCAAAGGTTTCATCATCTTGATGAGGAGAAAAAACCATTGCTGATTTTTGGTTAAATTGTAAAGGCTGACTGCCACAAAGGAAAATCCATTGACATAGTAAGCTACAGTGGATATATTGAAATTGCTCAAGCCAGCTATGAGGCAATAATTTTTGTAAGCCTTGAATATAAATTTTCACTTTCATAAGAAACTCAGCTATTTTAGTGGAATTGGCAAGTTAATTTCATACAACAATGTTGGATTAATTAATTGTGATATCATAATCAATCTCAGAAATGTTGACTGTTGACTGTCCAAGTTGTGCGTGGGTGATACAAAATTTGAGCAATTAATGACTCTATTCTTAATAGACAATGAACTTTATCTGGGTAAAACGCAAAAATTGTAAATTTTTATTGCAGGATTCAACACTTCTGAATCAATCTATAATTGTTCCATCCACAGTTAACTATGTATTTACGGGAAGCTGATTTCACAATAGAGACTATTTTCACAAGAAGTCAACCCACGAAGTCAATAGAAAACCAGTGTAAATTTATGCACATATTTTTACTCTGGGCTGGCAATCAACTCACTTAATTATTACTGCTGTAAAAACAAAGAAATTTATTTTTTTCGTAAAAAAAATTTTTTACAAATATAAACTAATGTCTTTATTTATAAAATAAAAATTAATGTTTTATCTCTTAATGGTCTTGCTTGTTTAGATAAGTGATATAGTCTGATTTTTTTTCTAGTGTGTAGTTTTAATTTATCTGTGCAACCAGAAGTGTTGAATCCTGCAATAAAAATTTACAATTTTTGCGTTTTACCCAGATAAAGTTCATTGTCTATTAAGAATAGAGTCATTAATTGCTCAAATTTTGTATCACCCACGCACAACTTGGACAGTCAACATTTCTGCTGTGCAACCATTCTCTATGGAAATGATGTCATGGGAATATGGGGTCTTATTCAGACCTAATTTGCGATAAAAAGCCGAGTTCCTAAATATAAATTTTCTAGAAACTCGGTTTTTATAATTTATATACTCACTTAGTTAGTTAACTCTGTGGTAATCTATAGCTTCAGCCGATAGACAATCACTTTCGCTTTGGCATCTTCTTCCACAAATACCACATACTCACCATCGGCTCGCCGCATCGCACGAATTCCATAGGGGATATCAATCCACCCACTTTCACCTACAACTTCTGGACCCGGTTTTAAATTTTTGACAAAAGCCCCTGTTTTGGCATTATATATGTATACTTCTGCGGTTTTAACTGTCACGGCAAAAACATAGTCTCCGGCTACACTCATAGCTGCGGTGGAAACTTCCCGTTTACCAGTCCTATCATGAGGAACTACTATCCGCCAACGGGGTGTAGTATTATTGCCCTGACTCCAATTATCAAAACGTACAATCTCAGACCCTACAACTTTTGTATCATCCCCAACAGATGGATGGTCTACTGTGAAGCCTGATAAATACATCGTATCGGTTTCTGGCAAATACTCGATACGTCGCAAATCGGTAAATAAGCTGGGGGTTTTTTGCTTTTGCATGGAACCATATGTGTAGATGGGGTTACCATACTGGTCTAGTCCCTGGAAAGGATAATGGCGAATACCATCTTTAGTACGCAAGGTTTTCCACACATCGCCTTTACTATCTACCCACCATCCGCCGATGTAAGGATAATCTTTACTGGAATCGTATTCAGCTTTGTCAAATTTACCATTATTGTTGCCATCGCGCCAAATCCATTCTCCTGTTTCTGGTTGCTGGGGCGGCCAATTTCCTCTGATTGATTTTCCACCCCCGCCATGAGTCCCAACAAACATTCCCGCCGGAATTGCAATTTTGCCATCTGTTTTTGGATTGAAGCGATAAATTTGTAAAAAGCTTTCATACATATCGGTGATAAAGATAAACCTTTTCCCTTGGATGCGGCGTACCCAAGTAGCATCTGGGGATGTATGCAAACGTGGATCTTGTGGATACTTAAAAGGATTTAATGTGTAAGCTTTGTAAGTCCATTGTCTACCAGCTGGCTGGCTATAATCCATCAAAAATTCTTCTTGTTTGGTAAATACATTTACTCCATTAGTCTTAGGGTCAGCATCAGCGTTATCAACGAACTTCAATCCCAGTAATTGCCATAACAGCTTCCCCGATGATGAAAACTTGCGTAAATCTGTACCTGATTTATTGAAACCATTACTATTTACATAAATATTACCTGCGGAATCTGCACCCACTGCGGTTAAACCGTAAAGTTTTAAATCTTTAACTTCACCGGGAACACCTCCGTAAATTCCCCTTTGGCTTCCAAAAGTACCAACTTGCACTGGCTGGTCTTTAATTTGGTAAATCAGCACTTGCTGACGAGGTCCATTTTCCGCTACTAAAAGTCTGTTTTGAGGATCAACTGCGATGGCGGTTGGTTCTACAATATTGGTTATTTGTTGGGGTAATTGCTTTCCCTTGGGGGAATAATGCACAATTTTCGCAAAGTTACTACTATTTTTGTTTTGAATAATCCATAGATTCCCTTGTTTATCAACAGTTATTCCTGCGGGTCTAGCAATACTAAAATTGCGTATTTCCTTCATTGTATCAGTATCATAAACACGCAGGCGATTTTCACTAGCATCACTGACATATAACTCTTTTCCCCTGGTTGCTAATCCAGTAACTCCACTTTTGCTACTGACAATTAACATACTTTTATCCCAACCACGTCCATCGGTAAAGGGTGCAGATTTACCAGATAAGTCATAGCGTCTGACGCAATACCAATCTGTGCCTTCTGGAGGATAGTCTTGATCTTTCCTATTAACATAACCTTGGCGCATGGCAATGTAAATGTATTTATTATTTGCCGTTACAGCTTCACCACCAAGACGACTCCAACCGTGGGTATCACTCAATTTACCAATAACATCACCGTTTTTATATATTCCGGCTTCTCTACCTGCTTCATCCCAGATACTATTAGTGTAAACTGTACCATTGGGTGCAACATACATAGCCTCAATATTATTTTGTACCCACTTTTCTCCCCCAGGAAATGTATTACCGATCCAAGATGTTTGATATGTGGGTTTAGGTATTTTACTGTTAGCCCCATCCTTAGAAATTGCACTGGAAGTAACAATTATTCCCAAGGCTATAATGATGACAAAATTGACAAATTTTACCTTCTGAAAAGTTTTATTTTGATATATTTTCTTGATGTGATGATTCAGCTTGTGGTTAATTTCCTTAAACTGTTGTATTAATTTATTTCCCATTTTATTGTCAGACCTTATGATTTATGGCATTCAGTGAATGGCATTAAATAGAGATAATTAGAAAAAAATGACTTTTAAAATAGAGACAATTGATAAATTGTCCCTAGTATAAATCATTATTTAAACCTTCTCGCACAACAAAGAATGTTCAAGCCCTTATTTCCCAGTATGGAGTGGGGTAAAAAGGTTATGTTTATCTGCACCAGTTTGAGCCTTTATATTACCCAATCTTTGTTTTGATTAACTAAGTGGGGGAGAAAAATTCAATGTAAAAAACTATCAACTATCTGTACAGTAGATAAATGCGGTATGAATTTTCCTCCAATTTTATTAATGTTGTTTTATGTGGTAGATTGTAAATTAACGCACCTTAAAATGTTATTAGTGCTTTGCCCTGGGGGCTAGAACACTCTACATTTAAATTTGCTGACATAGCTCCTGGCAATATTAACACTGACTTATTCACTATATATAGACTTAATCATAAGTACTTATGATAAAAAAAAATCCTATTTACAAAAAATTTACTAAAAAAATATATAATATTTATTTTTTAATACTAAATATTAGTAAATATGAATACAATCAAAATTTCACACAGTTACCTAGAAATTCCTTTAAGTAATTCCATTAATAAAACAGACTATTGACAGGTTAATATAAATAGTTTATAAATTATTTTTTCTGAAATTATCTACAAAGTAAAACGTGAAAATTACTGATTATGTAGATAATCCAGGATAAAAGTACTAGCAGCATCAACTAATGTGCGGCAGGCTTAAAAAAGCCTTGATTGAGCTTGGTATTAAAGTAAACATATGCACCCTCTATATATCTTAGGAGTTCAGTAGATGGAAGGTAAAAAAGAAAATTTTAATTCAACCTCTGCATCTATTCTCACTCTGGGAATAGGCTGGTTCCCCAAAACTCCCGGCGGAATGGAAAGGTATATTTATGAACTCACTCATAGATTAGCAGCCTATGAAGACCAAATAGAACTATGTGGAGTTGGTTTACCAGAAACAAAATTAAATTTACCTATCAAGCTAACTAATTTGGCTGACCCAAACCAGGGAATTTGGCAAAGATTGCAATCTATTCGTCATAAATTTAAAAAGACACGAGTCAGTAAACCAGATGCAGTTAATCTGCATTTTGCATTATATAGCTTTCCAATTATGGATCTTTTACCCAAAGGTGTACCCATAACTTTTAACTTTCATGGACCTTGGGCTTCTGAAAGTCAGCAGGAAACGGTTAATAATCAATTCAGTGTTTTTATCAAACGACGGCTAATAGAACAAAGTACTTATAATCGGTGCGATCGCTTTATTGTTCTCAGTAAAGCATTCGGTAATATTTTACATCAAAAGTATCAAATACCTTGGCATAAAATTCATATTATCCCTGGTGGAGTAAATATTAATTGGTTTCAAGCTAACTTATCACCTCAACAAGCACGTCAGCAGCTAAACTGGCCGGAGAATCGCCGTATACTATTTACATCCCGGCGCTTAGTACAACGAGTAGGTCTTGATAAATTATTACAGGCATTGGCAATAATTAAGCCACAATTTCCTGATGTTTGGCTAGCTATCGCTGGTCGTGGTCATCTGGAAGCTGCACTACAACAACAAGTTAAAGAATTAGGGTTAGAAGACAACGTTAAATTTTTAGGTTTTCTACCTGATGCACAATTGCCATTAGCTTACCAAGCTGCTGAATTAACAGTTATGCCCAGTCAATCTTTTGAAGGTTTTGGATTAGCAATTATTGAATCTTTAGCTTGTGGTACTCCTGTTTTATGTACCCCAATTGGCGGGATGCCGGAAATTTTATCACCATTTTCCCCAGATTTAATTACTGCTTCTGCCGAAGCCTCAGCTATTGCCGAAAAATTAACACAGATACTTTTGGGCAATTTATCAATTCCTACAGGAGAAGCCTGTCGTCACTATGCAGTTAATAATTTTGATTGGCAACAAATAGCGGAAAAAGTGCGGCAAGTTCTTTTAGCTTGATATTACTATTAACTCCATGGCAATTATATTCAGGAAATTATAATATATGAAAATTCTGTTTTTAGACCAAAGTGGTAAACCTGGTGGTGCTGAACTTTGTTTAATGGATATTGCTAAACTCTATGGGGATGGCGCTTTGGTAGGCTTGTTCGCAGATGGTGATTTTAGAAAGTTACTAGAACAACAACATATCCCGGTAGAAGTTTTTGCAACTCAACCAATTCAAGTTCGCAAACAAAGTAATTTGCTGACAGCTTTGGCGAGTTTGGGAAAACTTGCACCACTATTAGCCAAGGTGGTACGAACAGCTAAAAAATATGATGTAATCTACGCCAATACCCAAAAAGCATTAGTAATTGGCGCAATGGCTAGCTTTTTAGCCCGCCGTCCATTAGTTTATCATTTACATGATATTCTCTCCTCAGAACATTTTAGTCAAATTAATTTGCATATTGCTGTTACTTTAGCAAATCGTTTTGCCTCATTAGTAATTGCTAATTCCCAAGCTAGTGAAACAGCTTTTATCCAAGCAGGAGGAAACTCAAAACTCACAGAAGTTGTTTATAATGGTTTTGACCCACAAAGTTATCAAGTTTCTGCATCTGAAGTCAAAAAATTACAGGAAAAATTAGGGCTAAAAGAAAAATTTGTAGTTGGACATTTCAGTAGGCTTGCGCCTTGGAAGGGTCAACATATATTAATTGCTGCTTTGTCTCAATGTCCGCCAGAAGTAACAGTAATTTTAGTTGGTGATGCTCTTTTTGGTGAACAAGATTATGTCCAACAATTACATGAACAAGTAGCAAAGTTGAAACTAGAAAACCGTGTTAAGTTTTTAGGATTCCGTGGAGATATTCCCCACTTAATGAGAGCTTGTGACTTGATAGCACACACTTCAACTGCCCCAGAACCCTTTGGTAGAGTAATTATTGAGGGTATGTTATGCGGTAAACCTGTGGTGGCGGCTAAAGCTGGAGGCGCAATGGAATTGGTGGAACACGGTGTTAATGGTTTTCTAGCTACACCAGGGGACAGTGAAGAATTGGCACAGGTGATTAACACCTGTGTTACCCAAAAAGAAATGGCTGCAACCATAGCCAATCATGCCACAGCCATGGCTAGTCAGCGGTTTGACATTATGGTTATTAATCGGCAAATTGCTGAACTATTGTCTCAGAGGTTAAAAAAACCAGCTCATCCCTAATCTATCCCCCTGGTGAGCAAGGTGTGGGCTGGAACAGAAATTATAAACCGACTAATTCACGAGATTCAAAATCAGTGAGTTGTTGCGCGATCGCTAATCTGGCTTCTAATTTAGCGACAGTAAACTGGTTACGCAAATATTCTACATGAGCGATGGCATTAGCTTTTTCTGCCATTAACCGCATCTGAGTATCCATAGCCTGTTGATATTCTTGATTCACCAGCAAAACTTCAAAGCGACGAGCTTTGCGTTGAGCATCATTTTTCAAATCCATATCAAAAGCAGCAGCGCGATCAGCATTACCTTCAAATCTGGAAATCTGCTGCTGCACAGCCATTAACTGAGAATCTATTTTATTCACGCCCTGGGCCGCTTCAGCGATGGCGGTTGGATAATGACTTAGTTCTTCCATCAAATCATCTTCTTGTGTTGTGAGTCATAAGTGCAACATACTGAGTTTTGGGTAAAAAGTACACCTTACTTTCTACTTAGTAATCCTCATCTTTTACGCCACTTCTCGCAGTTGGGACGGAATATTTACTTCTGGAAGTGGTAGGGAGAGTTGTTCGCATGGAGCCGCAGCAGCTTGTTCTAAAATTTGTACTTCAATATTTACACTCACTAAGTAACTACCAGAGTCAGTACTAACAGCTTCAGCTATTAATTGAGCAATGTCCGGGCGTTTCCCAGTGAGTGGATCACGTAAAATACATCGATCCCATTCGTGCTTGGCAGCCGGATTGAGGTTGAGAATATAATGCTTCATCATGGGACTAACTGTTAAATCCATCCTCCAGAACTGTTGTTTGGAGCCGTTTTGCTCTTCACTAGGCTTTGTCAGCGCTATGGTCTATTATAGTACAAATGTTCTGATATAGCCAGAGGTTATTTGCTGCTTATTAAAATAAAAAAATGTAGAGACATTACATACAAAGTCTCTACAACAGTTTGGTAATAATTTGACCAACGACTAATGACTACTCAGATTTACCATTAACTGGCAAGTGCTGCAATTGAGAGTCATTGAGCCAAATACCTTGTTGAGGTACAGGAATAGAAAATCCAGCTTGGTCAAAGGTGATTTTCAAGCGACGACGAAACTCTCGTCCCACATCCCATTGCTTGAGTGGTAGTGTCTTAATCCAGACACGAACCATCAAACCGCGATCGCCAAAGTTATCTATTCCGAGAACTTGAGGAATTTCCAGAATTTGACGTTTCCAGTGGGGATCTTGACTCATCTCCGAGCCTACCTTTGCAATTAATTCCAATGCTTCATTAACGTCATTTTGATAAGCAACTGGAATAGTTAAATCAGCTCGTGACCAACGGCTAGAAAGATTAGCCACAACTTTAATTTCACTATTGGGAATTGTAATTAAACGCCCTTCACTATCTCGCAACTGAGTAATCCGCAGATTGAGATTTTCCACCAAGCCTCCCACATCTCCCACAACAATCACATCGCCTAAAGCATACTGGTCTTCAACGATGACGAGAAAACCGTTAATGGCATCTTTGATTAAACTTTGGGAAGCCAAAGACAATGCTACACCGATTAAACCAGCACCTGCTAATAAGGGAATGATATCTATACCCAAAGAAAGCAGGGATAGTAAAACGCCAACTCCCACCCAAATACCAGTAGTGATACTTTTAGTCACACCGGAAAATGTGGAAACTCGCAGTTCCATTCGCCTGGAAGCTTCTGAGTTTAATAAGACACCACTGTTAATCAAAGTAGAGGTAAAGCGGTCAATGAGAGCATAGGTGAAACGAATTGCCACATAACTTCCCAGGAAGATAATCCCCAATCTTAAAGGAATTTGGGCAGCTGAGACAATCCCCAGCTGAAGCACTCGAGTATAAGGAAATAGACCCAAGATGAAAACAATTCCACTTCCCCAAATCCCGAATTGAGTTAATTGAAAAAGTCTTTTCTTGACTTCTTGAATATGTCCATCTTGTTGTTGATTTAGTTGAGTTGTCAACTGTTGAGCATCATCTGAAATCGCCAAGATTGAATGTTGTAAATCAGGTTTTAAACGTCTTTGTAAATAATATACCCCCCCACTCGTTGCAATTATTAATAGTGCAACACTACCGGCGGTTTTAGCTTGATTGATTAAAAATTCACTAGTTCGCTGTTTGCTAGCTCTTTGCAAGCCTGTTTTCAATTGTTCTGTGATTTGAATTGCCGATATTGGTGGCTCTTCTTTTCTTAGTCTCGCATCTTCAATGGTAACGGTCATGAGGTATTGACCATTAACATGAATTACTGGTAATCCATTTGATGTCTGAGTTTCAATTTCTATTTCTGGGTTAGATGACCTTAAGTAATTTTGGCGGATTTGATGAAAATTTTGTTGGATATTTTGGGAACGCTCGGGAAAATTGCTTCTTGTTGCTGCTATCTGAAATACTGGGTAGCCGTCTAAATAAATCCATCCAGAAACAGTTCTGTTGTCGGTATCGCTACTACGAACACTGGGAGATTGGAGAAAAGGCAAAATGGGAATCTGAGCTGAGGCTTTCGGTATAGAAACAACAGCTATAGTCATTGAACCTGCCATTGTTGCTATGACACCTCTGCCGAAAATCCCTTTGATTGATATCCGCCTCCTAGGTGGGTGAAAGGCTTGATTAGATATTTCTAAACCGAGCATCCCCTTTGTCACAGTCCTGATATTACCAAGGTAACTTTCGTTTAAAAATGCCTGTTGATCCTCAATAGAAGCAAATTTCGACAACAGGAATTCTTTGGCCATCGCCAAAAATTGCCAGGACACTCAAATACCTCCTTAAACAAAATTTACCATCGGCTACTTCCAGAGCCATCCTCCAACAGTGGCTTGTGTAAATGTACCTATCTAAAATGAAATATTGAAATTTTAGGTATTGTTGTAACTTTTGATAGGTGACAGTTTCCTTCATCGCCTGTGGGTAACAGATAGATTAGCCCTGTTAATACTCTTAGCAAAAATTATGTCAAAAAATAAAAATCAGGTATGAATTTGGTCTGAAGGTTATCCAATGTCAAGGAACAACAGAGTACGATTAGTAAGCTTGTTGGTGAATACAAAGCAAAATCACCAATTTTAGAATACTCTAGTAAAGTACGTAACTTTTACGTAAGTTTTTTATTTTTCTGAGGAAATTTTTGATGACTGCAATTTCTCCCCGATTAAAGCACGAGGTTAAAGACCTCGCCCTAGCTATCTTGGGAAGACAGCGCATAGAGTGGGCTGGACGCGAAATGCCAGTGTTGAAGCAAATCCGCGATCGCTTTGAGAAGGAAAAGCCCTTTGCAGGTTTGCGCCTTGTGGCTTGCGCCCACGTTACCACAGAAACAGCACATTTGGCCATCGCCCTCAAAGCTGGTGGTGCAGATGCACTCCTGATTGCTAGTAATCCCCTTTCAACTCAAGATGACGTAGCTGCTAGCCTCGTGGCCGATCATGAAATTCCAGTATTCGCCATCAAAGGCGAAGACGCTGAAACATATAACCGCCACGTCCAAATTGCTCTGGATCACCGCCCCAACATCATTATTGATGACGGTAGCGATGTAGTTGCTACCCTTGTCCAAGAGCGCCAGCACCAAATTAGCGATTTAATTGGGACAACCGAAGAAACCACAACCGGAATCGTGCGGTTACGCGCCATGTTAAAGGATGGGGTGTTAACTTTCCCCGCCATGAACGTTAACGACGCTGACACCAAGCACTTCTTTGACAACCGCTATGGTACTGGTCAATCTACCCTAGACGGCATTATCCGCGCTACAAATATCTTGTTGGCTGGTAAAACCATTGTTGTAGCTGGTTATGGCTGGTGCGGTAAAGGTACAGCACAACGGGCTAGAGGTCTTGGGGCTAACGTAATAGTCACCGAAATCGACCCCATTAAGGCCATTGAAGCGGTCATGGATGGTTTCCGTGTGTTACCTATGTCGGAAGCTGCACTTCATGGTGATTTATTCATCACTGTGACAGGTAACAAGCACGTAATTCGGGGCGAACATTTCGGTATCATGAAAGACGGTGCGATGGTTTGCAACTCTGGTCACTTTGACATTGAACTTGACCTCAAATATCTAGCCAGTCAAGCAAAAGAAATTAAAACAGTCCGTCCTTTCACCGAAGAGTATTTACTCAACAGCGGTAAATCCGTAATTGTCTTGGGTGAAGGTCGTTTAGTTAACCTTGCTGCTGCGGAGGGACACCCCAGCGCAGTAATGGATATGAGTTTTGCAAACCAAGCGTTAGCTTGTGAATACCTAGTGAAGAATAAAGGTAAGTTAGTACCTGGTTTGTATTCTATTCCCACTGAAGTTGATCAAGAAATTGCCCGTTTGAAGTTGGAAGCAATGGGTATTGGTATTGATAGCTTAACCCCCGAGCAACTTGACTACATCAATTCTTGGCAATCTGGAACCTAATCTTGGTTGATTAATGAATTTTTTGGGGATAGGCTTGATAGCTCTATCTCCTTTTTTTGTGTTTTGCCCACAGGAGCAAAGACCCAAAGGAAGAAAGCTATAATTTTGCTTCCTTTAAACTTAATTCCAATAAATCTAATGCCTTTAGCTGTGGATATCTTCGTTGAGAGAGCGACATAAATAAAAGCCTCAGTTGTTTCAGGTAGAATTTCATCATCTTTCCTTAATCTTCGCCACCAATTGAACCAACCAAAAGTCCTCTCAACAAGCCAACATTTGGGGAGTAATACAAAACCTTTGTTTTGTTCACAATGAAACTCCCTCATTGAAAATGCCATCACGCCAGTTTTCCCCTAATCTTTTAATAGTAACTACATCCACTATAAAATCCACACCCCGTACTACTGATCCAAATATGCGTATATTTGACCCTCCATGTTTAGCAGCAATCTTGAAAATATCTTCTCGCTTTTGTTTGAGTAATTTCCAAATATTCATGATTAAATCCTCCTAATTTTCTCAATTAATGTAACAGTGAAAAAGCAACACTGTACATTTAGTCACGACATTCAGTAGAGTTACATCTAGTAGCATTACCAACCATTCCCAAAATCTGTTAATTAACTGAAGTTTAGGCCTTTCAATGGAGCTATTGCCAATAAACCAAGTTTTTCACCCAGGCGCTGAGTCAGCAAAATACAGTTATCTGGCAATTTGGCAGACATATATTTTTTGAGAGTGGTATCTTTTGATTGTGCAAGGGGTGTAGCAGAAGTAGCCTAGATTAATCAGTCTGGGCTACTCCTGCAATTTTATATTTGAGATTATAAAAAAATAGGCTGAAAACCCTTGAGGTTAAGTTGATGATTTGCTGAACTCCTTGAGCCATTCCTCCGGTAAGAACTTTTTTCCGGGGTTTAGGTATAAAAACCAAGTGATAGTCAAGTAATGAAACTACGTTGCCTTTATGTATCCATCTAGAGAAAAATTAGCCATTTTGGAAATTACCCTAAGTAAGGGTATATGCCACAACTGTTGAATATCCCTGGCTTAAGCCCGGAGACTGTTAATTAAGTACGAGTCAACAGTTCTAAATTATGACCATCGAGGTCATAGAAATAAAAACCACGCCCTCCCATTCTATGATTGATTTCACCTTTGTTTTGATGCATGGGGTCGCTGCTGTATTCAAGTCCTTTTTCTTTAATGCGTGTAAAGATGGCATCAAATTCTTCATCACTGACATGAAAAGCATAATGGTGAGAGTCAAATTGTTCTCTGTCAGCAAAATCGAAGGTTAACTTGTCATTGACACGCACAGCAGCAAAATGACCAACAGAAGTTTCAAGTTTTAGTCCAAAAATTTCTGCAAAAAAGCGTGCCGATTTTTCCTTATCACGGGCAGGCACTATGGTATGGTCTAAGATAATTGTCATGTCACACCTTCCCTATTTTTGGGTATTGCTCTTGGTCAAATCTGCATAAATAGCAAAGTAAACATAGGTAAACAGTAATGTTCATCCATGGTGAAATTGCCAACATCTTGATTAAAGTTGGTGTAGTTTCTTCATTTTAGCCATCAATTCTTTCTAGGTTTGAGAAACTGGGCAAATTCTTCTTTACGGTACCAAAGCTAAGATTCCCACAGGAGACCCTGAACCATTCCGCAACCTCAAAACACCAATTATTACAGTAGTACCCCTAGCTGGTAACTCGTGTAAATTTGTCAGATTTTCCAAAACAATCCCTTGCTGTGCCAAAACTAAACTGTTAATACTAAAACTGTTATCCTGTCCGGGGTCTACACCATGGGTATCAGTGGCTAAACCAGCAATTTGCCGTTGCTGCAAGAGAAACTGAGTTGCTTCATAGCTAAATCCGCAAAAGTGCATAATTCCTTTAACATCTGTGTTAAAAAAGGCATTTTTATCTAACCATTTATTTTGCCATCCTGTATAAAGTATTACTAAACTTCCCATGGGAATTTCACCGTGTTGTTTCTCCCAAGTGAGAACATCGCCAATAGTTAAGCTGTAATCAGCATTAACAGCTGCGGCTTTACAAATATCAATAACTACCCCCGGTAACACCAAGGACTGAGCCGAGTATTGGTCAATTCCCACTTTGTTCTGGTGAAAACTGTTTGGTGCGTTGATATGAGTGGCGCTGTGTTCTCCTAAGCAGAAACGCCGGAGGTAATAACCATCCTGTGGGATATTGGCGACATTGGTAAATTCCACTGGGGGGTCACCAGGCCATTGGGGAATATCCGTATCTATTATGTGACTTAGATGTATAACTCGTGAATAAGTGATAGTATTTTTATTTTTTGTCATTTTTTGTCATGTATCAAATTATTTACGAAAATAGGGAGTGTTTGATGTTTTACTAAGGTAGAGAAAGCAGTATAGTTTTAAAGTTACCTTTTTACTCAAATTTTACATTGGAGATTGAGATAAATGTCTACTGAAACAGTTGCTTATGTGGAAGAAAGGGAATTTGATACTCTTTTAAGTGAAAACAAAATTGTTGTTGTTGATTTTACTGCTACTTGGTGTGGACCCTGTCGTGTTGTGAGTCCGTTAATGGATCAACTTGCGGAACAATACAAAGGTCGTGTTCAGGTGGTGAAGGTAGATATTGACAATAATAAACCTATTTTCAAAAGATTTGGTTTACGTAGTATTCCGGCGGTTTTAATGTTCAAGGATGGTGAGTTAGCAGAAACCATTGTGGGTGTTTCTCCTTATGAACAGTTCAGTGGTGCTGTGGACAAGTTACTCTAGCTTGTTTATTGGTACGAGTTGATAATTAGCAATGCTTGCAAATTACATAATTGACAATTAAGTTACTGTGGACTTTAGATCAGTATATAAATTAACTGTTAGTTATTTATAAATCGCCTGATATTATAGGAATTTAATTTAACTTGTCATAATTATTTGACTCAAATTCCCGACTTTGTTCACAAAGTCGGTATTTTTGTTGTAGAAATGATTTATGGCAATCATCAATAAGTTAGTAACTTCAAGACCCCGACTTCTTCAAGAAGTTCTGGGGCTGGACATCTAGGTGTTGGTAAATTAAATAGGATTTCTAGATAAAATTTTAATGCAATAAATTTAATAATATTCCTGTTATGAATCTACAGCTATCGAAGAATTACATGGGGAATAAATAATATTTTTGGGATACAACAGTGATAAAGATAGGACGTTTTAAAAGTTTGACATAAGTATACTTTGCTACTGCCTCAGTAAGTTCCTTTGAGGTGGAGTAAGCAAAAATTAAGGTTTTTAATCCCCCAGCGGGTTTTTTTGGGGTGGTTCCGGGTTTTATCGTCGCTATGGGCAGTGATAAATTAGACTTTATCAACATCTACATCTACTAACAATGCCAATATCGGCAGACAATTAAATTGGGTGACATCAGTCTATTAACCTGATATTAAAATTTTTCGGCGATATGAAATTAAGTCTCTGCATGATTGTCAAAAATGAAGCAGCTACACTGCCTAAATGTTTGAGTAGTGTGCAAGGTTTGGTAGATGAAATTATCATACTTGATACTGGTTCAAAGGATGGCACTCCTGATGTTGCTCAACTATTTGGTGGGAGGGTATACTATTTTCAGTGGTGTAATGACTTCAGTGCAGCTCGTAATGCAACGCTAAAATATGTTACTGGTGATTGGATTTTAGTGTTGGATGCTGACGAAACTATCACCCCAAATATTGTGCCGCAAATAAAGTCAGCAATTCAAAATGAAGAATATCTTTTAATTAATCTTCTGCGTCAAGAAGTTGGCGCAGCACAATCTCCTTATTCTCTGGTATCTCGACTGTTTCGCAACCACACTCAAATTCACTTTCAGCGACCTTATCATGCTTTAGTGGATGACAGTGTAGCAGCAATATTAACCCAAGAACCCCATTGGCAAATCGGTTATTTACAAGGAGTGGCAATCCTCCATCAAGGGTATCAAAAAACTGCTATCGCCAAAAGTGATAAATACGCCAAAGCCCAAACTACAATGGAAGGATTTTTGGCAACTCATCCTAATGATTCCTATGTTTGCAGTAAATTAGGGGCATTGTATGTACAAACTGGTAAACTCACTCAAGGTTTAGAGTTATTAGAAAGAGGTTTTAACCAGGCAAATTCTCAGCATCAGGGAATAATACCAGAAGAAAACTATGAGACTTTGTATGAACTACATTACCATTTAGGCATTGCCTACAATCATTTACAAGATAGTCAAAAGGCTATTTATCACTATCAAGCTGCTGTTAAGCAGCCAATTTATCCCATGCTCAAATTAGGAGCATATAACAATTTGGGCAACTTACTCAAAGCCTCTGGCGATATCAACGGTGCTAAAGTTGCTTATGAAACATCCTTAAAAATTGACCCTACTTTTGTCATGGGACACTATAACTTGGGAATGATCTTTAAAACTTTGGGTTTATTTACTAATGCACTCGCCTGTTACCAAAAAGCCATCAAGCTTAATCCCAACTATGCACAAGCTTATCAAAACTTAGGGGTAGTACAGCTAAAAGTTGGTAATGTTCAAGGAAGTTTAACAGCCTTTAAAAATGCGATTTTACTTTACGAACAACAAAACCCCGAAGAAGCCCACAGACTACGCCAAGGTTTACGCGACATGGGATTAATGAAATGGTGAATGCTCAAAGGTCAGCATAAATTATAGATTTTATACTCACGCAACCTAAAATACATAATTTTTTCATAAATCAAACCGTACTAGTATCTTAGTATCTTAGTATATTACCATATGTTTAATTTTACTTAGATACTTATGGTTGTCAATAATTCCGGTTTTCAACAAGAGTCTATTCTTAACGCCAGTGTAAGTGACCAAGCCGCAGCAGAAGATGACCTTGGTTTTAAACCTTATGTAGAAGCCATTGCAGAGTTCTTAACTAACCCTGTAACCCAACCTCCATTAACCATTTCTATAGAAGGTGAATGGGGTAGTGGCAAATCTTCTTTTATGAAGCAACTCCAGAAAACTATTGAGGAGTTTCAGCATAAAAAGTTGGAGAAAGAGTTACAAGTAAATTTAGCAAAAGGACAAGTACAAGCTGAGAGTTTTATTAGAAAATTCAGAAATACAAACAAACTGCCTAAAGTAATCACTGAATTGGTGGCATTTATTTTAAAAGTATCTTCCTCTGTTTTACTTAACATATATAAATGGATAAGTTTAAAGCTTAACAAGCTGGAATCCAAGCCTAAAACAATCTGGTTCAATGTTTGGAAACATGATAAAGCAGAAGCCTTATGGGCAGCTTTTGCCCTAGAGTTTCTCCGCCAGCTTTCCATAGACCGTAATATCATTTTGTTCATGCTGCGCTATGACTGGAAAAATGGGTTTCGGTTTATATCTTTGGCACTGATTGGTCTTGGTACTATAGTCATTTTAGGAGTTATAGCGCTACTAAAAGGAGAGGAATTATTGCAGCCAGGAGGTGAAATTCAGCAAATCCTTACCCAAATATTTCAAAAGCCATTCAATATTCCCATTCAGCAAATATTTCAACCACCAGTCAATGTTCCCCTCTTACTTCTGAGGGGTGTAGTTTTTCTGTTTTCAGGTATCGGCTTTATTTCCCTACTGCTGAAACTTCTCAATGTTGGTGATCCTAAAAATGAATTGGCTAAATATCTTCAGACTCCTAATTATGAAAACCAAGTTCCTTTTGTTGAGAAGTTCCACGAAGATTTTGAGAAAATTGTTCAAGCCTATGCTGGTAAAAGAAAAGTTTATGTTTTTATTGATGACCTAGACCGTTGTGAAGTTCCTAAGTCTGCCGAACTAATGCAGGCTATTAATATGATGATAGCTAACGATCCACAGTTAATTTTTATTTTAGGTATGGATCGAGAAAAAGTAGCGGCGGGGGTTGCACTTAAATATAAAGATTTGATTCCTTATTTGATTCCTTATTTATCAGTTGATACTGACCATCAAGTAAGCTCCATTTCATTTAGAAAGAGTATGGAATATGGTTATGCTTTTTTGGAAAAGTTTATCCAAATACCTTTTCAAGTTCCACAACCTACTCAATCTGAATTTGAGCGTTTCCTAGTCAAGATTTCTCAACCACAAAGAAAGAAAGATAGTTTTTGGTATTCCCACCGACAAAAGATTGCTAAATTCCTAAAATCCATTTTTCAGCGTATAATTACACCAGCAAAAGACGAACCAGAACCAGAAACACCAATACCACAAACTCCCACTACATCAACACAAAGACAAAAAATATTAAAACGTCGTGAAGAATTAAAAATTGAAGTCACAGAAGATTCCCAAAAGGTGCGGGATATTATCTTAATGATTGCCCCAGTTTTAGATTATAATCCCCGGCGTTTAAAGCAGTTTATTAATTTGTTTAGACTTAAAACTTATATAGCCAGTAATACTGGCTGCTTTGATGAATTAACTGATGAATCCACAAGTATTTCTTATAAATCTTTAACATTAGAGCAGTTAGGGAAGTTTACAGCTATCAGTTTAAAATTCCCTAGATTGATTATTGATTTAAATAGCGACCGTCAGCTACTCAAAAATTTGCAGCATGGTGCCCTCAAAAATCCTGCTGATTTTAGCCCATATAATGAAACTACAAAATACTGGGGTGGGTATCAAAAACTAGTGGAACTGCTGCGTTCTCCTGCTGTATATCTCGAACCAAAATCAGAGAGCATGGTTATTAAAGATGAATATAGTTTTGCAGAAGTTGATGTAGATAAACTCCTACAAGTTTCCCCAGGAACACAAGATGACCTCAGTTCAGAAAGAGGTATAGACTATACCAAACTCCGGGACTACTTAAAATCCCAACAATTGCAAGAAGCGGACACAGAAACCTATCTGGTAATGCTTCAGGCTCTAGGACGTGAGCCAGGCGACTGGTTGAGAACAGAAGAATTATTAAACTTTCCCTGTACCGACCTTCACACAATAGACAAGTTGTGGCTAGAATATAGCGGTGGGAAGTTTGGCTTCAGCGTGCAAAAAGAAATTTACTTGAGCGTTGGTGGTAAGCTAGACGGAGGCTATAACCAAGAAGCTTGGGAGAAATTTTGCGATCGCGTAGGATGGGTGGAGAAAGGATGGTATTTATCGGAAAAGTCGGGAAACCTCCCGCTAAGGGCGTGGTTTGGGCGTGGTTTGGTTGGTAAAGGATGGTATTTATCAATTGAGGATGATAGGATTAAGTATGATTTCTTCTCTCGCATCGAGACTTGTAAACTGTAACATTTAACGCTTTCCGAAGTTTGTAAACATTTATCACAGCCTCCTTTCCCACGCATTAATCAACATTTCATAAATCCGATACCTGGCACTGAGGGTAGATAGCAGTTCGCCTGAATAAATTTTGTTGCTACCTCATGCACCTCCGTAGATTCCGTCACTCTCTGCTTGTCCCAAGGTAAACTCATCTGCCCAGGGGAAGACTTTTTCGCCTTCCCAACCTTCATCACCGATGGCAAAAAGCGACTCCCCCAATAACTTTTCTTGTCTGGTTTTGCTTTTGGTATGTATTTCTGACAAAACCGCCGATATTTAGCCGCGCACTCCTCCAAAGTTCGCCCTAGTAGTAGGAATGCCCGATGCCATTGCGTGATGCCATCATTGCTCAAGCGGTCATGAGTGCCATAGTTGCTGAATTCGTAAAAAAAGCCTTGATACATTCCGGCTGCTTTAGGATTAGCGTGAATGTATCTCAGAGTATTTAAAACCCGTCGCTGATCTGTATTAGCAAAACCGATGCTGTGATACCGCTTTTCCCAAAAATGTCCTGTGCGGTTCAACATCCGGTTGAAGCACATAGCAGTGTACCAATTGAGCCAGTGCATGATTGTGGGTAGTTCCTCTGGCTGCTTTGGTTCCAGTAGGTAATGAACGTGATTTGACATTATGCACAGCGCATACAGCTTAAAGCCGTACTTGTGTTGTGCCTTTTTTATGGCATAGAGCAAGACTTCACGACATTCCAGATGTGTCAGGCGAAATTCCCTATTGTTGCAACGGGTAGTGATGTGGTAGCAAAAACCTGGTCTGAGGTCACGTTTTGGGCGAGACATTGCAAATACGTAAATTACAATTTGACCTCACCCTACCATTGACTTTTGTTAACGTCTCCTCTCTTCTGGATAACAATAAAGTTGAGGGGGTGAGGTTGTGTACTTAATTAAATCCGCACTCCTAAATCAGGGAACTAACAAACTTCTCCAACCTATTCATCCCTTTTTCAATGGTGTCCATATCAGTGGCGTAAGACAGGCGAATGTTTTGGTCAGCACCAAAGGCAATTCCCGGAATTACAGCTACTTGCTGTGCTTCCAACAAAGCGTTACAAAAATCCAGGGACTTTAGACCTGTTTTGCTAATATCTGGAAACAGATAAAAAGCGCCATTTGGTTTAGCACAACTCAATCCAGGAATGGCGTTGAGTCTATCTAACATCACTTGTCGCCGTTTCGCGAAAGCTTGGCGCATTGATTCTACACAGTCTTGGGGACTTTCTAAAGCTGCCACCGCTCCATATTGGGCAAAGGTGCACACATTGGATGTGCTATGCCCTTGAATAGTACTAGCAGCGAGAATAATCTCCACTGGCCCAGCTAAATAACCCAGTCGCCAACCAGTCATTGAATAAGCTTTAGCAAACCCGTTACTGATTAAGGTTCGGTCACAAATTTCTTTACCCAGGGAACCAATACTGAGATGTTCTGCACCGTCGTAGAGAATCTTTTCGTAAATCTCATCCGACACCACAAAGATATCTGCATCTACTACTACTTGGGCTAGTGCTTTAATTTCATCTGGCGTGTAAACCATCCCCGTGGGATTGGATGGGGAGTTGAGAATAAATAATTTTGTTTGCGGTGTAATTGCTTGACGTAGTTGTTCCGGAGTAATTTTATAATCCGTCCCTGGATCTGTGGTTACAATTACTGGGTTACCACCAACTAAAGTCACCATTTCTGGGTAACTTAGCCAGTAGGGAGCCGGGATAATCACCTCATCACCCGGATCAATCAGGGCTTCCATGAGGTTAAATAGAGAATGTTTACCGCCGTTAGTAACAATTACATTCTCTAGTTGATAATCAAGACCGTTCTCAGTTTTCAGTTTATGGGCGATCGCTTCCCTTAACTTTGGTTCTCCAGCTGCTGGTCCATACTTGGTTTTACCTGACTGCAAAGCTTTCGCTGCTGCGGCTTTGATGTGGTCTGGGGTGTCAAAATCCGGTTCTCCAGCGCTGAAACTACAAACGTCTATTCCTTCAGCCTTCATGGCCTTAGCTTTAGCTGCGATGGCTAAGGTTAAAGAAGGTGTCACCTTACTTACTCGTGCTGCCAGCTTCATTCTTAGTTTATTTGGCAAATCTCTCACTTATCTAAGGATATCTCACAATCCCTACCGAGACTTGTCTTTTTCCAATTCTTGAAAAGTGCAGCCTCCATCAAGCACATAAGCTTATTTTCAACCCCTCACACTAATTATCAAAGATAATAGAACATATGTGTAGGTTTGGTTGTGGAACCTAGGCCCAGGGTTATCGAAGAGTAACCCAAGGAAATTCAACGCCAACAAAGGGGATTTTGTTGAATTTCACTGCTTTCAAACCAACCTACCTCTGTTGCCAACATTTTGTGAATTGCTATTACACAGTCATTAATCCTGATGTGTCATTTGTTCTACTCCTTTACCACTTTCAATAGCGTGATCTTTCGTTGCTGGTGTCTTAATAATTACTCTTTCTTTTTTTCTTTCTTTGGTAGAGTAGTAGGGTTTATTTGGTTCTGTTTCTATGAGAATTTTACGTTCTTTGGTGGCATAATAAGGTTTAGCTATTTCTGCATTGTGGTTTTTTCCTTGATAATAACCAGCAGCCTGTACTACAGCAGTAGGTAAGGTCATAAACCACAATAAACCAGCTACTAGTACTATCACTAATTGATGATGCCATTTATGAATATTGTGAGAATTTTTTTGAATTTCCAACATGGGAAAAGCCATCTCCTAATACTTTCCTAAATGCTTGAATCTTAGGAAAGTATTTATTGAAGTAACGTCTTCCTCTAGGCTGGTTATCTATATATAAATAGTATTTATTTTAAATAACAAAAATATAATCAGATATAGTCACACACAGAAGTGTTGAATCCTGCAATAAAAATTTACAATTTTTGCGTTTTACCCAGATAAAGTTCATTGTCTATTAAGAATAGAGTCATTAATTGCTCAAATTTTCTATCACCGACCCACAACTTGGACACTCAACAGTCAACAGTCAACATTTCTGAATCACACCCAATCATTTATGGTATAGTTCACCAATAAAACTATCTGACTACGCCAAATTAAAAACAATAGTAACTAGTTTTTCTTTTGTACAGACAGGATTTATCGCGTCTTTATCCACTTTCTCCTAAGCTATAGTCACATCTGGCGACAAATAAACATCCTGAATTGTATGAAACAGTTTCACACCTTCCTCAAAGGGACGCTGGAAGGTTTTGCGCCCAGAAATTAAACCAGTACCACCAGCTCGCTTATTAATAACTGCTGTGCGAACGGCTTCGGTAAAGTCATCTTGACCAGATGCACCGCCAGAACTAATTAGTCCCCCACGGCCACAGTAGCAATTAAGCACCTGATAACGAGTCAAATCAATGGGGTGATCACTTGTCAATTCTGAGTAAACTCGTTCATCGGTTTTACCGTAACTTTTATTAGTTGCTTGAGCTACTGACCTGTAACCATTATTACATTCAGGTAACTTTTGTTTAATAATGTCTGCTTCAATGGTGACCCCCAAATGATTTGCCTGTCCGGTGAGGTCAGCCGCAACATGATAATCTTGTTCCTGTTTGAAAGTGCTATTACGCAAATAGCACCAAAGCATTGTTACCAAACCTAATTCATGGGCGTATTTAAAAGCTTGGCTAACTTCTTGAATTTGTCTAGTAGATTCCTCTGAACCGAAGTAAATTGTCGCCCCTACCGCCACTGCACCCAAGTTCCAAGCTTGTTCTACATCAGCAAACATGATCTGGTCATATTGATTGGGAAAACTTAACAATTCGTTATGGTTAATTTTGGCGATGAAGGGGATTTTGTGGGCATATTTACGGGAAACACTTCCTAATACTCCTAAAGTCGTAGCAACAGCATTACAACCTCCTGCTATCGCCAACCTAATAATATTTTCTGGATCAAAATAAATTGGGTTAGGGGCAAAGGATGCACCAGCGGAGTGTTCAACCCCTTGGTCTACTGGTAGAATAGACACATAGCCAGTATTTGCCAAGCGACCATAAGAGTAAAGTTGCTGAAGATTACGCAAAACCTGAGGATGGCGATCGCTATTTATCCAAACTCGATCTATAAAATCTGCACCTGGCAAATGTAGTAAATCCTGAGAAACTTTTGCTTTGTAAGTGAGTAGGTTTTCTGCATCTTTACCCAACAAAGATTGGAGAGAATTAACGTCTACAAGAGTTGTAGTCATTGAATTGTCCTCTAACTTTATTCCATCACAAAAATAATTCCTAATTTCTAACGAGTTAAATTTATATCAATTAGCAATTTTTAAAGATTATGGCGAAAAAACCACAGATAAACTGATCCGTACTCACCGCAGGAAAACATTCCATATTTGACAATGTCTCTACGTTCAAAACTTACGTTTATCTGTGGTTACAAGTAATAATTAGGATTCTTGCCATAATTCCATTTTAAGTTTTCACCATATCAAGTCATATACCAAAAGGCACAAATATTGTGGCTCAGAGGCAAACCTATTATTTATTACTCCCTCTTAACATGGCATCTATATCTTCAATAAACTAAGTTTTTCTCGTATAATTTTCGTATAATATCGCGCCAGGTTTTCAATCTGTAACATAAGAAAATTTTTCTTAGCACTTCGCCTAAAAACTATTGTAAATAATATCTAGCAAATTTGAAATGTTGACTGTTGACTGTTGACTGTCCAAGTTGTGCGTCGGTGATACAAAATTTGAGCAATTAATGACTCTATTCTTAATAGACAATGAACTTTATCTGGGTAAAACGCAAAAATTGTAAATTTTTATTGCAGGATTC
>NZ_JANQDJ010000044.1:0-88634 GCF_029891685.1 Umezakia ovalisporum Ak1311
CTATTCCCTATTCCCTATTCCCCGTTCCCTATTCCCTATTCCCCGTTCCCTATTCCCTATTCCCCGTTCCCTATTCCCTATTCCCTATTCCCTGTTCCCTATTCCCTATTCCCTATTCCCTATTCCCTATTCCCTATTCCCTATTCCCTATTCCCCGTTCCCTATTCCCTGTTCCCTGTTCCCTATTCCCTATTCCCTGTTCCCTGTTCCCTGTTCCCTGTTCCCTGTTCCCTATTCCCTGTTCCTGTTAGTTTAACATACTAAGTTCGATAGAACCAAAATTTTATTCAATAGGGATAGAAAAGAGTTATACTTTTAACCTCTATAACTAATTAAAATAATGCTGTGTTTTATTGAAACTCAATTTCCTGTATCCAAGGTATCCAAGGAAAGTTATAAGGAACGTAAAGCCAACTATTCACAAACTTTAACAGGTTTAGGTAAATGGTGGGGGCGAAAACCTTTAATTTTAGTTAGGGCTATTATTTTAGGATTATTGTTACCAACTTCAGATAATCCTAAAAAAGACCGCGAAATCTTTCTAAAAATTTTGACAATGGATGATGACGGACTTTGGCAACGTAAAACCAAGTCTATCTCGATGAAAGATATTTATAGCCGATTGAACCCAACCGAAAGAGTAAAATGGTTCGCTGATGATTCTACTGATGAAAAGCCTAAATATCAAAAAGGAATTACTCAAATACAAAAGCAAGAATTACAGCAAATTATATTTAATACTTTTTCCTATGACGAGAAGTTAGAATATTGCGATCGCCCAGAACAAATATCTGGACCAACAACCGAAACCTGGCAAGAAATTAATGCCCATCTCCAAACTACCGCAGAGAATTTACCCCAATTAATTCAACAACTAGGAGAGCGTCAATTTGGGCATACTCCCCGTGTGGGTGATGCTTTTTGTGGAGGTGGGAGCATACCTTTTGAAGCCGCTAGAATTGGTTGTGAGGTTTACGCTTCAGACCTAAATCCTGTAGCAGCATTACTTACTTGGGCAGCTTTAAATATCGTCGGTGGGGGTGAAGAAGTTGCCCAACAAGTGCGAGCAGCACAGCAACAAGTTTATGATGCTGTAGATGCACAAATCACCGCTTGGGGGATTGAACATAATCAGCAGGGTTGGAGAGCAGATGCTTATCTTTATTGCAATGAAACTAAATGCCCTGAATGTGGTTGGTTAGTTCCTTTAGCCCCCAGTTGGGTAATAGGAGAAAAAACCAAAACTGTAGCTAAACTTGTTCCAGATACAGAAAATCGACGCTTTCAAATTATTATTGAATCTAATGTTTCTGCTGGTGATATGAAAACCGCGAAAGAAGCAGGAACAGTACACAAATCAAGTTTAATTTGTCCCCATTGTCACCAATCTACCCCCATGACCATGATTAGGGGTGATAGGCGTTCTAATAATGGGACAGAATATGGTTTAAGATTATGGGAGAATGATGATATTGTTCCTCGTCCTGATGATGTTTTTCAAGAACGTTTATATTGTATCCGTTGGGTAAAAACTTATATAAATGATCAAGGGAAAGAACAAACAAATCGTTACTATTGCACCCCAGATGAAGATGATTTAAACCGGGAATCACAGGTTTTACAGTTATTAACTGAACGTTTCCATGATTGGCAAGAGAAGGGTTATATTCCTAGTCGTAAAATTGAACCAGGAGATGAAACAACGCGACTACTGCGTGAACGTGGGTGGACGCACTGGCATCATTTATTTAATCCGAGACAGTTATTGATATTAGGAATATTTGCAGTAATAATTCATAAAACGATTAATAATGATAATCAGAAAACTGCTTGTTGTTTAGGATTAAATAAAGTTATTAACTATAACGCTAAATTAAGTGCATGGGATTCAACATCAACAAAAGAAATGGTGGTGTGGGTCTTTTCCAATCAAGCATTAAATACATTAATGAATTATGGAAGTAGAGGTTTTATTGCTACAAGTACATCTTGGTTTTATGAATTACAAGCTTGCGAGGCATTTGGTAAATTTATTGTATACACATCTGATGCACGAAATATTCAAGAATTTTGCAATATTTGGATCACAGATCCCCCTTATGCAGATGCAGTAAATTATCACGAATTATCAGAATTTTTCCTAGCTTGGTATGAAAAACATATAACTAAATCATTCCCTAATTGGTACACCGACAGTAAACGCGCCTTAGCCATTACAGGAAAAGATGAAAACTTCCGTAAAAGCATGGCTGAATGCTACCGTAACCTAGCAAATAATATGCCAGATAATGGCATTCAAATTGTTATGTTCACCCATCAAGATGCAGCAGTATGGGCAGATTTAGCCCTGATACTTTGGGCATCTGGGTTAAGAGTAACAGCCGCTTGGTGTATTGCTACCGAAACAGATTCAGCCTTAAAAGAAGGCAACTATGTACAGGGAACAGTCATCTTAGTTTTAAGAAAACAAACCTCAGAAGATACAGCGTTTTTAGATGAACTTTATCCCCAAGTGGAAACAGAAGTTAAAGCCCAACTAGACTCAATGTTAGCATTAGAAGATAACGAAGATCCTAACTTTAGTGATACAGATTATCAACTAGCTGCTTACGCTGCTGCATTACGAGTTTTAACCCAATACAAAACTATTGAAGATTTTGATATTACTTACGAACTGTCTAAACCCCGGACAAAAAGCGAAACCTCAGAGATAGAAAAACTAATTGCTGATGCTGTTAAAATTGCCTGTGATTATCTTGTACCCACAGGTTTCGACTCTTTCATCTGGAAAGGTTTGACCCCTGAAGAAAGATTTTACCTCAAAGGGTTAGACATTGAAACTCACGGTGAATATCGGTCTGGTGCATATCAAGAATTAGCTAGAGGTTTTGGCATTAAAGAATATAAATCAATGCTAGATAGCGGTAAAGCTAACGAAACTCGCTTGAAAACCGCCAGCGAATTTGCAACCAAACAATTAGGGGATATTGGCTTTGGCGCATCCTTAGTTAGAAACACTTTATTTGCTATTCGGGAAATAGGACGCACCGGAGAAGCCCAAAAAGGTAAAACTTGGCTACGAGATGAAATCAAAGATTACTGGAATCAACGTAAAAATATTGTTGCAATCCTGCAATTTCTGTCAGCAATGGGACAAAGAACACCGCATTGGCGACTCGATGCAGAAGCAGCAAGATTATTAGCAGGAGCAGTCAAAAATGATAGTATTTAATACTTAAAAAAATTGATTTTATAACGTTTAATTAAAAACTTTTCATAGCATAAAAAATGGTGATTCATAGATTTTCTTCCCGGCGGATAAAATTAGATCAATCCTTCCTAAATCAAAGACTACGGGGAGCAAAATCTTATGACCGTATAGCAGGATACTTCAGTTCTTCTATGTTGGAGGTAGCAGGAGAAGCCCTAGAAAGCATTACAGGATTAATTCGCATCGTCTGTAATTCTGACTTAGATGTACGTGATGTAGAAACTGCTAAAGCTGCTAATTTTGCTATGCGTAGGGAATGGTGCGCCTCTGAACCAGAGAAATTAAGTGACTATAGTAAACCACGTTTTTCACGTCTTTACGAGTTTCTGCGCTCCGGTAAAATGCAGGTAAAAGTTCTTCCCCTAGAAAAGTTTGGTTTAGTACATGGTAAAGCAGGGGTAATTACCCTTACCAATGGCAATCAAACCTCATTTATGGGCAGCACCAACGAAACTTATAATGCCTGGAAGCTGAATTACGAACTACTTTGGGAAGATGACTCACAAGAAGCTATCCAATGGGTACAAGAAGAATTTGATAGCCTTTGGAATAGTCCTTTTGCTTGTAATCTGTGTGATTTTGTCGTTGAAGATATTGGTCGTATTGTTGAGCGCAAGGTAATTCCCAGTGTTGATATTTGGCGAAAGCAACCAGAAGCCGCTGCTGCAATTATTGAAACACCTGTTTACCGCCAAGAATATGGACTTTGGGAACACCAAAAATACTTTGTCAACTTAACCTTTAATGCTCATCGCACCACTCATGGAGCAAGATTTGTTTTAGCAGATATGGTGGGTTTGGGTAAAACTATGCAGTTAGCCATGTCTGCAATGTTAATGGCGCTCTATGGCGACAAGCCTGTACTTATTTTAGTTCCTAAGCCCTTATTATGGCAGTGGCAGGAAGAAATGAAAAACCTGTTAGATATGCCCTCAGCGGTTTGGGATGGTAAGCGCTGGACAGATGAAAATGGTATTGAGTATCCCATAACCGATGCTGCTGGTATTAAAAAATGCCCCCGTCGAATCGGACTTGTTTCCCAAGGATTAATTACCAGCAAGTCTGAATCTGTGTCATATCTCAAACAACTAACCTATGAGTGCGTGATAGTAGATGAGGCACACCGCGCTCGCCGGAAAAATCTTGGACAAGATAAGCACCACGAAAGACCAGAACCTAATAATTTAATGGCGTTTCTGTGTCAAATTTCTGCCAAAACTAAAAGTTTATTATTAGCAACCGCTACCCCAGTTCAACTTTATCCCATAGAAGCATGGGATTTAGTCAATATACTTGCCTCTACAGAAAATGAATCAGTATTAGGGAATATATGGAGTCCTTGGCGCAATGCTCAAGAAGCAATATCAGTTGTCACAGGTGAACAGAATTTACCTGAAGATGAACAGGACTTATGGAGTTGGATTCGTAATCCTTTACCACCATCTTCTGAACACCGATATTTTCAAATGATTCGCCGTTCTTTAAAATTACCTGATAGCACAGCAGTAGTCCCTGGAGGTGGGTGGTCTAAACTCAAACAATCAGATCAACGACGGGTAAAAGATTTAGGTAAAAATTTTGCTCAACAGCATAATCCATTTATCCGTCATATTGTTAGAAGAACAAGAGAATTTTTAGAAAATTCCATTGACCCAGAAACAAATGAACCTTATTTACAGCCAGTTAAAGTAGAATTATTTGGTGAAAGTGACAAAGATGCCATTAGATTACCTCCATATTTAAAAGAGGCCTATGAATTAGCAGAAGAATTTTGCCAACTACTTAGTTTAAGAATGAAAGGGGCTGGGTTTCTAAAAACATTATTACTACGGCGAGTTGGTAGTACTATTCATGCAGGTATGAATACTGCCAAAAATATGCTTCAAGATTGGAATGATGTTCAAAATGAAGATGGCAATGAAGATGAAATTATTCCAGTTGAAGAATCAAAATCTTTGACATCTAATGAGAGAGAATTACTGCAAGCATTTGTCAATGCTTTAAAAGCTAACCAAGAAAGAGATCCTAAATATCAAGTTATTGTAGATATACTTTTAAAACAAGAATGGTTACAACAAGGTTGTATTATATTTTCTCAATATTTCGATTCAATATATTGGTTAGGTAGCCAACTTTCTCAGGAAGTTATTCAGAAAGAACCTATTGGAATTTATGCAGGTGGGCAGAAATCAGGAATCTTTTTAGGTGGTGTATTTAATAAACAAAACCGAGAAGAGTTAAAACAAATGGTGCGCCGAGGAGAGATGCGATTACTATTAGGAACTGATGCTGCTAGTGAAGGTTTAAATCTCCAACGTTTGGGAACTTTAATTAATCTTGATTTACCCTGGAATCCAACAAGATTAGAACAGCGTAAAGGCAGGATTCAGCGCATTGGACAACTAAGAGATACAATCTGTGTATATAATATGCGTTACAAGGGGTCTGTAGAGGATAGGGTTCACGAATTACTTTCTAATCGGTTGTCAGCAATTCATCAGATGTTTGGGCAAATTCCTGATGTTCTCGAAGATATCTGGATAGAAGTTGCTATGGGAGAAATTGCAAAAGCTAACCAAACCATTGATGCTATTCCTAAACAACATCCTTTTGAAATTAAGTACCATAAACTGGAGAAAATAGCTTGGGAGTCTTGTAGTCAAGTTTTAGACAGTAGTGATAAAAAAAAGCAATTATTACAGAGTTGGTACAATTTTTTGGGTTAAATTCCGAAACTTTATCACTCTATTAAATAATACTTGAATCAAATTGCTTTTTGATATTTCGCCATTTCCCCAAACGGCAATCTACAGCGATCGCACATTCCATATTCCCATAATGCCGGAATCTTAAACCGCGCACCACATTTAGGACACTTGGATAGTAACCGCAAATTATGGCGATCGCATCCCCCCGTTTCCTTAAACTGCCATTCAATCCGGTGACAAGGTGTTTCCGCATAACAAGCACCACATAACCGACTAAGCCATTTTCCTCCCACTTTTTCACTAAACGCTGCACCGTGCGGACTGACACATCAAGCTTTGCAGCCGCCTCCTTTAACTTCTGCCCATAACTTGTGCGATCGCACGGTTTAAGCAAACTTTGTATTACCTCTAACTTCCATTGGGTTTCCTCTGGGAGTTCTGTAACAATCACATTCATCTCAGGAGGTGTGTTACTTTCTTCTCATAAAGTTTCCGCAACATCTACTGATGTATAAACAGTAAAATTAAATACACTATATTCCGTCCATGAAATAATCTGACATTTAATTTGTCACTGAACTGGATTGAAGTATAGTATGGTAAAACAACTAAAGCCTTTGTAAAACAAGGATTTGCATCATGACATTAATTTGTTATAATGACATGTAATTATTCACTGTACAAATATGCAACTTAAAAGATGGGAATCTCCCCGTAGACAAGGGAGAAACGATAAAGGTAGAGGTGGTTCAGCAAGAAAGCGACAACTCAAAAAGCAAAGGCAAATGTTACGCCAACAACTAAAAGAAGGTAACAAACTAAACAACAACAAAAATTACTCAAAGGGGGAAGAAAAAAATCTTCCCTCTTTTTTTATAGAGTTTGTTAGCAAGATTGACCAATTTCTCAAAATTTAATCTAAACCCTAAAAAAACTCTTCTTCGTTACATAATTTAACTGTTACAATCATAGGCTTACTGATAAGCAAAACTACTTTTTTAAGTCAGGAAAAACCAGGTCATTACGTAAGAGTATCCGACGGTAGTGTAATGTTTGCATAAATAAAATCCTGGATAAATATGAAGTAATGATGAAGTTAGTGTTTAATTGTGCAACAAGTAGTGACTCTCACAGTAAGTTAATATAGGTTTCCCAAAAGTTATGATAATACTCAGTGAATGGCAAAACTACTGAGATAAAAATTTAACCTCTATGTATTTACGTATGAGCATATGATCAGCCTATAAAAAATCAAAAAAGCTGTCTCATTTGATTTTTGACTTTTAGCAATTCCTGAAGTGATGACTAGTTATTATTCCTAACACAAGGGGAATTTTATAGAGGGAAAAGCATTTCTACCTAGTCAAAAAGTAATTGATTTTCCTATTACTGCTTTGCCTTTTGATGAGCAAATACAAACAATCAAATACAAACAATACTGAGATGGGCGATGGTAAGTCAAAGCAAGTATGTGTGTGTACCAAACCTACACATGCTCATGGAAGCTCACTGCAACCCAGACTTTGCTTACCTATTGCATCCAGGGTTAGTATACATAGGTGTGTTATTTTTTTGTTCTGTTCATAGAAAAAAAACATCAGCTCAGTCATGGGAGGACCGTGCCAAACTTGTAACATTATTTCTTCTAAATTTTTTTTTCTAAATTTCCCCTCAAAGTACTTGACATAATCCAGGAGAATAGTGCTATATTGTTGGATGTAAGTCTTTGGGGCGTAGCCAAGTGGTAAGGCAGCGGGTTTTGGTCCCGCCATCCCTAGGTTCGAATCCTAGCGCCCCAGTTAAGGAGTAGAGTAATCTGCTTCTTGCTTTTTTTTCTTCAAAAACAACCTGCCATCACCGGATCACTGTGAAGATTGGATACTGGTGGGGTGGTATTTGCTGAAACTATGAACACAAATATTTCTGAGTCAATTTCCCTATTAGGTTCAGGTTTATTTAGAGGTTTTTGAGGAAACATCTTAACACTGACGGAATAAAAGTTAACAAGCATCTTTCCGCATCAAGATAAATTTTGATAACAAATTTTAAATATATGAAATTTCTGTATAGCTTTCTTCCCAGAGGTAAGTAAGCAAACAAATTAAGCCAACACAATGTTATAGTGATATGGAATTGCTTTTAGTTTAACCATATTGTCAGCACTGCATTGAAAACAATGTGCATGATATCTAGGTTATTTTACGACAAATATACCGTACTAGCTTGTTTGTCTGATATCACTAATCATGCAGTAGTTGGGTGGAAATAAAGCAACATAAGGCAAGAATGTAGAAAGTCAAGTAAATACGTTATTTTATCAAGACTAAATCGAATCTTTGGTCTGTGTAAATAATTTCAGGAGTTTAAAATAGAAATATCATGCTCCAGTCAAACACATCTCCGCAACTGTTATCACAATTGAAAACCCCTCAATTAAATGATCATAATAATCATGATGATGAACTAAATCTGGGTCAAGTTATAGCAGTTTTACGTCGCCGATTGTTGTTAATTATTAGCATGACAAGCTTACTAGCAACTGTAGCCGTATTGAAAGCAAAAACAGATCCCCCAGTTTATCAAGCTAAGTTTGATATTTCAACGAAGCGCATAACCCGAGAAAGTCAGGTTATAGCCAATGTACCTCAAACCCTCAATCTCCAACTGAATGTCAATGCTGGTCAAGAACAACAAGAACTAGAAACAACAATTACAGTTTTGCAGAGTCCGTTAATTATCGAACCTGTGATTAAACAACTCAAGGAGGAAGACCCGAACTTTATTGAAAGGCTGAAAGTTCAATATCCAGAGTATGTTGCCAGTCTTGAAGCTGAATATGGAGAAATCACTCCTAATTTACTTTACAAATTTTTTATCCACAATTTAACTATTACTTCTGCACAACCAGATATCATCAATGTTGAATTTGTCAACTCAGATGAGAAACTAGCTATAAATTTTGCCAATTTATTGGCTAAAGCTTATTTGAGTTACAGTCTAGATCAGCGTCAGTCAGATGTTGTTCAAGGCATTAATTTTGTTAATGAACAAAGAAAGCCTCTAGATGAACGGGTCAAATACTGGCAAAACGAACTGAGAAAATTACCCTTAGAAAATAGCTTAATAGACCCAATACAAAAATCTCAAATATTATCTACTCAAGTTGCAACTTTGAGACAACAGCAAATTGATAACAAAGTAGAGCTAGAACAGTTAATAGCCAGATATCATGACTTGCAAAGTGAGTTAGCATTACAGCCAGGAGCAAGGGCTGGTAATTCCTTGCTCAGTGAGCATAACCGCTACCAAAGTATATTGAATGAAATTCAAAAAGTAGACATTGAAATTACACAGAAGTCAGCCATATTCCAAAATAACAATCCCGTCATGGTGACTTTAAAAGAGAAAAAAGCTCATTTACTTCCTTTGCTGGCTCAAGAAGAGTTGCGGGTACAAAAAGATTTACAAAGCCGCGTTCCCACCCTGTCAGGGCTTGATAATTCTTTGAGAGAAAAAATAATCAATCTCAATAATGAAATAAGTGGCTTGGCAACGGTTAGCCGTAATTACGCCAACATTGAACGGGAATTACAAATTGTCACTGATGCTTTTACCCAATTTACAGCTGAACAACAAGCTTTACAAACAGAGAAAAGTCAAAAGCAGCAACCTTGGTTACTACTTGATCCTAAATTAGCCAAAGCCAACTATCCTGGTACCGTATCAGAAAGTGCCAGGAGGAACCTAGGGGTGGGAACTGCTGTAGGTTTACTATTGGGTGTCGGAACAGCTCTAGTTGTGGATAAACTCAGCAACATCTTTTATACAGCCCAAGAACTCAAAGATACCACAAAACTGCCATTATTAGGCATAGTACCTTTAAGAAAAGAATTACAAACAAATCACCAGAAAAATAATTTATCTCCAACAGTCCAAAAAGCAAATAACGCCTCATTTTTTGAAGTTTTTCCGTCGCTGTACACCAATATTTTGCTGTTGAGTTCAGATATTCCCATTCGCTCTTTCGTGATCAGTTCACCGAGTCAGGGAGATGGTAAGTCTACCATTGCTATACAACTAGCACAAGCGGCTGCCGCTATGGGTCAAAAAGTGTTACTTGTAGATGCTAACCTTCGTTGTCCCAGCTTACATAATCGGGCAGGACTGATGAATATTCAAGGATTAACTGACATCATTTCCCACGATTTACATTGGCATAATGTCATCGAGCCATGGCCTTGGGAAGAAAACTTATATGTCATGACTGCTGGACCAATTCCACCAGACTCAGTGAGACTGCTTGCTTCTGGCAAAATGCAGGAATTAATATATAATTTACAAACAAGTTTTGACTTAGTTATTTATGACACTCCACCTTTGTTAGGGTTTGCAGATGCTCACCTCATAGCTGCTCATACTAATGGTATTGTTTTAGTCGCAGGTTTAGGTAAGGTCAAACGTACTGCACTACTGCAAGTATTAGAAGAAATTCAAATATCTGGCACTTTTATGTTAGGAATAATTGCTAACAGATCCAAGGAATCTATTGCTGTATCACACAACTACTATCATCAATATTACCAGCAGAGTATAAATACTCAAATATCCAGTGAACAAGCAGAAAGCAATAATGGTTCCATTGGTGCAATTATGAATAAAATGAGAGGAAGTTAACCAAAATCATCGGATACAAGCTTCGCTATGGTATAGTATTTGCCCCGCTGGGTTTTTAATCCTTGTGACTTTCCCCTCATCTCCATATCTCCCCAAGGTGTTAGGTTGCAAACTAACTAGAGCATTAGTAAGGGAAAATTAGCAAATCAGCAGCTAGTTAATTTCCTTTGAGGACAGCTTCTTTTTTATTCTCAATAATTAGTCAGGAGATTGTAAAGCTTGATCTAAAACTTGCCGTGCATATTCTGCTTTAGCTCGTGCTTCTTGGTAACGTAAGTTAGCCTGAGCAAAGTTTTTCAGCACTTTAAAACCTTCCTTCAGTCGAGCAATTTCTTCTTCAGTGATGGGACTATCGGAAAACAAAACATCAACAGCTTTACGAATTTCTAGTGCATCAGCCCGTGATTCTTGCACCTTGAGCTTAAGTGTCGCTAAATTATTCAAAATCTGGACAGCTTGCGTAATAGCATCCTCGCCACTAGCAGAATCATTAGCTGATTCTTTAACTTCAATTAATTGTTGAGGGCCAAATCCCTCCTCCAGTTCCGTGGAAAGCTTACCTCCATCCATCAATGCTATCAGTTGATCCATAGCTTTCTCACGGGCTTTGGCTGAATCCTTTCCAGAAACAGTGAGTATAATTTCTGGACTTTGAGCTAGAGTATACTGAACCATATTTAGAACAGAAAAATTGCTGATTAACCAAGCCAAGGCTCCTAATTATAACATAGATAAACCCCGGTATGTAGAGTCCACACCAGGGGGATTAACTTAACTCAACTTTACTTGATACGGAGTCAGTTCGTCCCCGCGCAAATATTTTCGCTCCGGTAGAAAGCCTTCATGATCTGCCCACTCCAGCACGATGTAATCTAAAATCCGAGATTCAATTTGATTTTGTAAAACCTCCAATCGAAAGCCAATTACACAACCAAACTTACCATCCTCAAAAGCCACTAAATCGTTAATTTGGTGCTTTACAGGTGGAAATAATCGAGGTGATATATTATTCATAGCTCTATCCTTTTCTACTAAGGTTTTGAGTTAGAGGGGCAGTAAATTTGGCAGATTTGCTGTCTCTTGTTTATTTATATATATAATTACTTAATTTTAACCTAATGTCAATGATTATCTCTATTTTACTCATTAAAGCTTAATTTTTCTCCATCATACAAAAAGAAGAGACATAGCCAATACAACACATTCCACAAAACAGTCACAGACCATCCATTCTCCCCAAAGAAAGAGACGTTCTAGCGTAACATCGGTACTGCTTGCATTGTCATTGACTACAAAATGATGATTATCTAAGGTTTATGTTACATTAATCACAGTTATTTGCTGCTACCAAACAATGAACTATCCAGACTTTGTACCACAGGGTTATGAAGTGACCAAGGAATTGGGACGCAACCGGGAAGGGGGGAGAATTGCTTGGTTAGCGTCACAGTTACAGACAGGTCAACAGGTAGTAATTAAGCAGTTCTGTTTTGCTCAGACCGGTTCTAGTTGGTCAGCGTATAAAGAACATGAGCGGGAAATTCAAGTGTTAAAAGGACTGAAACACCCCGGTATTCCTGAATATTTAGGCGCATTTGCAACAGATGACGGCTTTTGCTTAGTTCAAGAGTATAAAAACGCCCAGAGTTTAGCAATCCAGCGCAGCTTTGACCCGGAGGAAATTAAACACATAGCAGTTAAAGTTTTAGAAATATTAGTATATTTACAAAATCGTATACCTCCGGTAATTCATCGAGATGTGAAACCGGAAAATATCTTAGTAGATGAGCAATTGAATGTGTATCTCATTGACTTTGGCATGAGTCGCATTGGTAGTCAAGAGGTGGCGGCTAGTAGTGTATTTCAAGGTACGCCGGGTTTTATCCCCCCGGAGCAATAAGGTGTTCCCTGAGATACTCAAAGTAAAATACAATTATCCTCAACTCAAACCCCCCATTGAGTCCCTACAACCAGAAACCCCAACCTCAATTCTATGGATGTATTGAAGATAAAACATTCTTCCGCCATCCCCAAGCAACCAGAAAGGGAGCCAATAGAGTGAAATTCCTGCTAGATACTAATACCTGCATTATCTATATTGCGTGACCAAAAAATTAATAAAAATTCTTAGCAACTATTACAGCATAAGTATCAGATTATCTTCCTGTCATAGCCAATAGGAAGATCAGCTGTTGCGTTCTTCTACACCGCTAAATAAACAGTGATATTATGCTAAGTTCCTTACAGCAATTGCAATCATCCCTCTCAGCTGTTGTCGGTGGTATAGGCTTTGCCGCTTATGGTGGGGGGAACTGCTTTATGTATGCCATTGCTCATCAACGCAGTCAAACAAATCACACACCTTGGATTAGTATCAACTGGAATGCTGTCAGTTTATCAGAAATCACCACTTCCACAGGTCCAGCCTTAGCAAATTTGGCCATGACTCATCAGGAGATGTGGCAAGTCACAGAAAGGATTTTGGCCCAACCTCCAGCCCCACAAATCACAGTTTCTCATACTTGGAGAATCATAATCTACAGTGATGTTCCGGTAAATGTAATTTTCATAAACTCGTTGTGCCATGAGGTAGGCTACTAACCCCTACCCCTTGGCGAAAATCAAAACAGCTTGTCAATATAAGCATTTAAATCACTGCGTTTGATTCGCCACCCCCTACCAATCACTTTCGCGTTTAATTCCCCCGCAGTGATGGCATCTTTGAGAAATTCCTTAGACAAACCAGTTAATAACTGTGCCTCAGCCATGGTCAGCAGCAACTTATCCGCCACAGGTACTTCGGGCTGATGATCGTTTTTACTCAGCAATCCTTCCATAACTGACGACAGCTTATCTAAAAGACCAATCTCGGCAAACTCCATCATCCTACCAGGTTTTTGTACTTGAATACCTATGTTTTGCTTTTGCTGTGTTGCTATTTGACGAGATTCAAAAGCAGGTTGTACAATGCCCTGGCCTAATTCCACCTTGAAAGCTTCCAATTCTGCTTGTTGAAAATTAGCAGTGGGATAAGTTTTCCCCTTCTCGTACCTAACACTGATTCGCCCCTGCTGTACATACCGCTCAAACACATGGACACTCACACCCAGAAAATCTGCGGCCTCTTGTTTGTTCATAAAATTACCACTAAATGTTACCAAGTTCTATCATGTCATTTGACCCTATTGGTCACACCCGAAGGCCAGGGGAAAATGAAATAGCCTTTGTTTGCGGTGGCTTCCCCTTGACCAAAAACAGGGAAGCCGGTTGAGAGTCACCCTTTTCAAAGTGCAGTAAGTCTTAATTTTTTCCAGATACTCATGCTCAAAAAACTAAAATAAAACTTTATACTTAAAAAAGATTAAAGCAAATTTTCATAGGAGGGAAGAGTCGTGACTCCCAATCCCACCATTATCCAGGCTGTAGAAAAATTGGGTTACCGAGTGACTGCCGGTGATGTATCAAGTCAAGTAGGCTTGAATATCGCCGCAGCTAATCAAGGGTTGTTAGCACTCGCTGCTGATGCTGGCGGACATTTACAAGTAGCAGACACAGGTGATATTGTTTACCAATTTCCGCAAAATTTCCGCGACATTCTCCGTAATAAACACTTTTACATGCGGTGGCGGGAATGGTGGAAAAAGGTTTGGGGAGTTGTTTTTTACCTGATTCGTATTTCTTTTGGTATTTTCTTAATTATTTCTATTGCCATCATAACTCTTACCATCATTATCATTGTTACTGCCTCTAACACAGATCGGGATGATAACGATAGGGGTAGCAGTTCTAGATCTGGTGGGCCTGGGGTATTCTTTTTCCCATTTCCAGATTTACTTTGGTACTTCAGCCCCAATTATTATGAAACGCGCTACCAAGAAAGGCAATATCACAGACAGCAACAAACAAGCCAACAAAGGGATTTGAACTTCTTTGAGGCTGTATTTTCGTTTTTGTTTGGCGATGGTAACCCCAATTCCAACTTAGAAGAACGCCGATGGCAAGAAATTGCTGGTGCGATTCGTCATCAGCGTGGTGCAGTGGTAGCAGAGCAAATTACTCCCTATCTAGACCATCTCGGTGAAAGTTATACACAAGAATACGAAGATTATATGCTGCCCGTTCTAACTCGATTTAATGGAGAACCACAGGTAAGTCCCCAAGGGCAGATTGTCTATTATTTCCCAGAGTTGCAAGTCCAAGCAGTCAGAACACTTCCTCAGCCAGTCCCCACCCACCTAGAAGAATATCCTTGGCGTTTTAGTGCAGCGAGTTCAGGACAAATTATGCTGGCTGCTGGGTTGGGTGTACTCAACTTTGGAGCAGCATTAATATTAGGAGGCTTGATAGCTGATGGTACAGCCGCCGCCCAACTGGGGGGATTAGTAGCTTTTGTAGAAGGAATTTATTGGCTGTTGTTAGCTTACGGCGCAGGTTTTTTAGGTATACCCCTAGTGCGTTATTTTTGGATTAAATGGCGTAATAAAAAAATTGCTGCACGCAACCGTCATCGTCTAGAGCGGAGTAAACTGTTAGCAAACCCAGATGACACTTTACAGGAAAAAATCCACTACTCACAACAGTTTGCCTCAGAAAAAATCATCAGCAATGAAGATTTAGTCTATTCCACCGAAACCGACTTACTCCACCAAGAAGTTCAGCGTTCTCCACAAATAGAGGCTGAATGGCAAAAGCGGCTACAAGAAGGAACTGGGGAGTAGGAGGAAAGAAAGTTATTGGTCATTATTGACCAATGACCAATAACCACCCTCATTACCTTGTTTTAATTGGCGTTAGAGCCACTCCTTGGTAGTAATGTCCTAAAATTTGCAAGTGGTTGGCTCCTTGTCGAGCTAAGTTGTATGCTCCCCACTGACTCATTCCTAACCCATGACCAAAGCCTAAACCTTGTAGTACAAAGTTACTATTTGCATCTCTACTGATACTAAAACGAGTGCTTTTCAGTTTGAGGGCAGTACGCACTTCTTCACCTCTTAGTACCCTTGTACCTTTATCACCAACAATTTTTAAAACTTTAATGCTACGAAAAGGTGAATAGGCTTCTGGAATCATGTCTTTAACATTGCCCACACCAGAAATTTCAGAGCTAATTTCATCAGGGGAAAAAGTTTTCACCCAGTTACAGGCGCTGATATTTTGATCATAGTCTTGAACAGCACGCAGATAAGCTAGGGGATTTCCCCAAACATCCTCAACATTTTCAGTGTGTCCCCCAGAACAAGCATGGAAAACAGAAAGAATAATCTCATTGTTATGTGTTAGTACTTTCCCGGCTGTGGCATCAACTGCGGTGTAAATAGTAGGAGATTCGCTGATCACTCCTTTGTAAATTTGCCAACGGTCTGGACTATCCCCTAAGTCATAGGTGGGATGATTGCGCTGTTGCTTGCGCTTATAGAGAGCATAGGTACGAGCTGCAATAGCTTGAGCTTTGAGTGCTTCCTGTGGCCATCCAGAATCCATTTCGCCACCGATGACACTGTAGAGATATTCTTCTAAATCAACCCAGTTAATAACATCTAAACCTTTATCTGTAGGCACAACCAAGGTCCTACCACGATACCAGCGATCGCCAATATAAACAAATCCATCACCTGTGGGTTCAATCCAAAATAAACCAGACTGCCATCTATCCAAAGCCACACCACCGGGGATACTCTGGGCATTAAATGAACTCATGGACGGTAATTGTCCAAGAGTACGGCCCGTACTATCTTTAACAAGGGCAGTTGTAGAACTGCCAACTTTGACTTGATTAACTCCCCTCTCAATTGCCACGCGCAGGATTACAGATGCTTGAGCCGGGGCTATTAAAGCTATCCACAAGAAGATACCTATCCACCAATGACGTACTTTGACCTGGGAAAATAAAGAACCTAGTAACAGTTGAAATTTCATAGTGTTTACTACTTCAGATCAGACTTTTATCTAATGTGGGGAGTTGCCCTTGTTTCATAATTATGCATTAGTCATTGGACATTGGGTTTTTCCTGTTCCTTACTCACCACTTACATCATTGGCAATAATTCCCACTAAGTTCAACTTGCTCAAAATTGCTATGGCTTGAGTCAATTCCTTGGGGGTGACATAACCCATCCGCCCTACCATGACAATTCCCTGACACAATGATGCTAGAATCCCCGCATCAACACTATCTAAAATTGGCGGAGCATCAATGATCACTAAATCATAGGTCTGCTCAAAGAACTTAATTAACTCTTGCATTCGCTGTTGACTTAGCAAGTTAACTATATCTTCTGGTGTGGGGCCAGCAGTTAAAACATCGATAGCAGGGTGAATAGGCTGGATGTAATTTTCAATTTCAGCATTTGCTTCATCAAGCAATAATAAAGATAATCCCCAGTCATTAGATAATTGTAAGATGTTATGTAGCTGAGGATACCGCAAATTAGCATCAATCAATAATATGCGCCCATGCCTGCGAGCTGCACTAGCCGCCAGCCCCAGAGCTAGAGTTGTCTTACCTTCTCTAGATAATGCCGAAGTTAACATCAAAGACTTTAGGGGGTACGAATGGTTAAATACTTGAATGTTTTGGTAGACCATATCGAAGCTTTCGTGACATGGTAACCAAGTATTAGTTTCAACCAAAGACAGAGCTAAATTTTCTCGCTGCTGCCAAAACAACATGGGTAAACGCTTTTTGAAATTACGCAGCGCTAACTTTGGCACTGACCCCAATAATTGCACTTTTGTCAGCTTCTGTAATTCTTGTAAAGAATAAATAGTGTAATTAAACATTCCCCAAGTTAAAGCCACTGCAATACCTAAAATGGGGCTAACTACAAATCCCCCAAGTACAAGTATTGATCTGCGGTTACTGGTAGCAGTTCCCAAATTTGGTTCCTCTAACACTTGCCAATCAAACCCTCCCTGAGAAATCTTTAATCCCAAATATTGTTGCGCTTGAAGTAATTGCTCAAGTATTTTGCGTTTAGTTTCTACTACCGGTAGCAAGCGGTTATACTCAGCTATGAGGCTAGGATATTTCCTCAGTTGCGAACTGAGTCGCCTTTCTGACTCAGATAAACTATTGTTATGAGCAATCAGTCCTTTAATAATTGTTTGCACCTGAATAAACTCTTCCACCAGGGAGGGGATAACTTCTGCTGTTTCCCCTTGTATCAATAGTAATTTTTTGCTATTGTTGTCTATTTTTTTGTCACCTAGCAGTTCTTGCATTTCTTGCTGCAACAGCGTTTTTTGACTTTGATGTTGCTCCTTCAGATTTTCTAATATTGGTGACTCCTCTGTGTAGCGCATTTCCTCCTTAGCTATTGCCAATTCAGTCTTTTTAATTTCATTCAATAGCCATTGGTAACGACTTGACTGATTTAAACGAGAAGCAATTTCTGCGTTCTCGGACAAAGCAATAATTTTTTCTTCCAGGTTATTGTACTGAGCTTGTACATTTTTTAGCTGTGCCCGGGCAATTTCTCGCTGTTTTTCAATCTTGGCAAGAGACTCTAGCACAATTTTACTTTGTACTTCCGGATCCACTATATTATGCTTACTACGAAAATTTTCTAAGTTCTTCTCGGCTTGACTCAGCTCTTGTTTAATATGGGGTAAGCGAGTGCTGACAAAGTTAAGTCCTTGATTCAGTTGTTCTTTTTGTTGCTGTATATTGTGGTCTTGATAAACTTTTAGTAAAGCTTGTAACACTTTTTGTGTTTTAACGGGATCATCCTCATAAAAGGAAACTTCAAATACTTGACTTCGAGGTTCATTAACCCCAGTCCTAGCTGATAACTGCTGCACTACTAAAGGTGATTTTTTGTCGTTATTATTACCTTTAATATCTTCTATGGTCAGATTTGGATAATCAGAATGCAGAATATCTACAGCTTTCTGAATTAACTTAGAACTCACCATTAGTTTCATCTGAGCAATGTAGTCAAACATTGGTTGCTTGGATTCAGTTAACTCATTATTTTCACCTAATTGGATATTATTTAACCTGACACCTTCATATAAATTAGAATGTACCAATATCTGCATCGAGCTTTTGTAATTCGGTTTGGTATTAATAGCTAACAAGCCAAAGATTGACATAAATATGCAAGAAACACCTAAGCACAAAAAGCGTCGACCCAGTAAAATTTTAGGTAGTCGTTTGACGTATAACGCGTTTATTGAAGAGTGATGAACCAGTTTGTTGTGATTCATACTTGTGTTAGCCACTATCCAATTCCTCTAATATCTAAACACAGAAAAAACATTTATGAAGATTATGAAGTCAATGGCGAAAAACAAATTTTTTTCAACCTATAGACCAAACATAATACTAAATATTTCTCATTTCAATTATGAAGAATTTTTAGAAAAAATCATCCGGCTAACTTCACTACAAAAATTAAGTAATATTCACAACAAGAATTAATAAATTAACTAATTCATTCCCCACCAGACATAACTTTTTAAATCTGACTGTAAACACAATTACCTATCTATTCAATGAGCAGCATCAAGTGTTAATCTCTATTGCCAGTAATAGAGAAAGTTTATGTCAACCAGGGCGCGAATAACCGCCATCCCCTTTTGTTCATATTCAGTTTTTTTTAACTACTGATTTCCGTTAATTCTACTTCCCGTCGCCTGGGCACATTGTAAGCCATGAAATCATAAGCCATATCTGTATGGGGAAAAATTGCCCTGGCTTCAAACAGTAAATCTTTTAATTCTATAATGTTTCCAGGAGCATAACGGGGACTGAAATGAGTCATAATTAACCGATGCACCCCAGCTGCTAAGGCTGTTTGCGCCGCCATTGTGGTTGTGGAATGCAATCGCTGAAAAGCTAAATCTGCATCTTGGTGAGCAAAAGTTGCTTCATGAATTAATACATCGGTATCTCGTGCCAATTCCACTGCACCGTCGGAATAAATTGTATCTGTACAATAGGCTATTTTGCGTCCTATTTCTGTGGGTCCGCATAATTCAGCACCATTAATTACTCGTCCATTAGCTAAAGTCACTGTTTCACCACGCTTGAGTTGACCGTAAATTCGACCGGGGGGAATTCCCAAGGCTTTGGCTTTTTCCACATCAAAGCGTCCCGGTCGGTCTTTTTCTGCTACACGATAACCAAATGCTGTAATGCGGTGATGTAAAAGACCACAGCTAACAGTGAATTCATCATCTTCATAAACGATTCCCGGATGGACAACATGAACTTTCACCGGATAGGAAAAATGTGTGTGAGAGTAACGTGTGCAGGCTTGGATATACTCATTTAATCCCGGTGGCCCGTAGATATCCACTCGTTGTACATTACCACCTAAACCGCAACTTGCCAGCAGTCCCATTAAGCCAAAAATATGGTCACCATGCAGATGGGTGATAAAAATTCGGGACAGTTGGCTCATTTTCAGGTCACTCCGCAAAATTTGATGCTGAGTACCTTCGCCACAGTCCAATAACCATAGTTCTGCCCTTTGGGGTAATCTGAGCGCTACGCTAGAAACATTGCGCGATCGCGTGGGTACACCAGAGCTCGTCCCTAAAAATGTGATCTGCACAGCGTTTTTTGGCCTTCCTCTTACTGAACTTTACGCCTAGTATTTCTTACTCTCTATATTGGCACGGTTTTTGGGCAAAATACTTTCCTCTGGACTAGGATATGTTTTGATAGTAATTGCATAAACTGTAATTTTGTAATTTTGTGACCCTTGACCTCAACTCCTAGCTATTGGTATGAAGGGCGTTGTCCTCAAACTGGTGATTTATTGAGATTGCCCCGCACTGCTCTTGTAGAAGCCATTGCTGGTGATTTAATGCAGCAACTAGCCAGGGATGAAATTTATAATCGTGAAGGCAAAATGTATGGTGTCTTGCTGGTGGAACTACCTACAGGAGAAAGGCAAATTTTAAAAGCATTTTCTGGTCTGCTCAATGGTTGCAGTGTAATTGAGGGTTGGGTTCCGTCAATTCCCGGACGAGACGAAGTAGCCAAAGAAGAAGCCCGCACCTTGGCCGAACTAGAAGCTATCAAACAAGAAATAATTACTCTCCAGCAACTACCCGCAAGACAGCAGTATGAAACTCTATCTTACGAATTTGAGCAGCAATGGCAACAGATGAGCGATGGCCATCGCCATTGCAAACACCAACGTCACCAAAAACGTCAGTTATTTAACCAACAACTCACCCAAGAAGCACTGACTAATGCCCTAGAACAACTCGACGCAGAAAGCCGTCACCAAGGAATTGAGCGCCGCAGATTCAAAGCCAAGCAAAATGCAGCGTTACAACCTTTACAGGAACTGATTACCGCAGCAAACAGAGAAATACAGGAACTCAAACAACGGCGTAAAGGACTATCCCGCCAATTACAAAGGCAAATGCACGCCGCCTATTCCTTGATGAACTTTTTAGGGCAATCCCTATCCTTGCAACAATTAATGCCCGGCAGTTCCATGCCCACGGGTACTGGAGATTGTTGTGCCCCCAAGCTTTTACACTATGCAGCTCAACATCAACTTACACCCATAGCTATGGCAGAGTTTTGGTGGGGGAAATCTTCAGAAACACAGGACAAAGTACAGGGGCAATTTTATGGAGCTTGTGTTGAGCGTTGTCAGCCGTTAATGGGTTTTTTGCTGTCTGGCTTAAAATCTCGGCCCCCAGCCTTGGTAACCACAAGTGATCAAGGGTTGAATTTACCGATTATTTATCAAGACCAATGGCTAATTGCTGTAGACAAACCCCCAGGACTACTTTCAGTTCCTGGTCGTCATCACCATAGCCAAGATAGTGTTCTCAGTCGTTGGCATTATTTTTACCCAGATGATGAGGAAATTATGACGGTGCATCGGCTAGATCAGGAAACTTCTGGTATTTTACTACTGGCGCGAGTCCGGGAAACCCACCGACAACTAAGCCGGCAGTTTCAGAAACGCCAAGTTCATAAAGTTTATGAAGCTATACTTTCTGGTTCTGTCAGCAAAGATCAAGGTGTGATTGAACTACCACTATGGGGAAATCCTCAACATCGCCCCCATCAACAAGTAAATTGGCAACATGGTAAACCCAGTGTCACACGCTTTCGGGTAATGGACACAAAAGGAGACTACAGCAGAATTGAGTTTATACCCCTAACGGGACGTACCCACCAGATCAGAGTTCATGCTGCGGATAGGCGTGGACTAGGGATAACAATTTTAGGCGACAAACTCTATGGATGCAGCGCTCCTACCAATCGGTTACATTTACACGCGAGAGAATTGACCTTTGAGCATCCACAATTGAAGCAAACAATTCATTTAATCGCAAAAACCCCGTTTTGATTTTTCAGCTTTAAAGCAGAAGTACAGAAGAGAAAATCTTAATTAAACTGGTAATTCACATCTACCGACTTGTACCGGCCAAACAAAAATAGCATGACAGGCATGGAATTTAAAAGCTCTCCTCGATTTTCTCTCGGTATGGAAATTGAATTACAACTGCTCAATCCCAATACCCTGCAATTGGTAGATGGCATTTTACCTTTATTGGCACAAGAACCGCAAAATTCCTTGATCCAACCGGAGTTTAATCAAGCCTCTGTGGAAGTTACCTCCCCGGTTTGCGGGGATGTCTATGAGTTAGAAGCAAATATTTTAGATATTCTTTCTCGCCTTAAAGGCAAATGCCAAAACTTGGGTATGGATATTTGTACAGCTGGTACTCATCCATTATGCCATCGCCTTACCACTGTCACACCCATTCCCAGATATTTAGCCCAGCAAACTGTATCGGGCTATTTAGCAGATATGATGATGACTTTTGCTCTGCACATTCATGTTGGTATGCCCTCAGGTGATTCAGCTGTAGACATCATGGCTAGGCTAAAGCCTTATCTCTCCATTTTACTGGCGTTGTCTGCTAGTTCACCTTTTTGGTGGGGGCATGATACTAGCTTTGCTTCTTATCGCCACCGCTTTTTATCATCCATGAGAACCTATGGTGTCCCTCCCAAGTTTGCAACCTGGCAAGATTTTGCTGATTTCTTTACCACAGCCCAAAAGGCCGGTATGTTTGACATTATCCGGGATATTCACTGGGATTTGCGACCCCAACCTAATTTAGGAACTTTAGAAGTCAGGGTGATGGATGCTCAACCAACGGTGAAAGAGTCAATCATGCTGGCAGCTTTTGTCCACTCCTTAATAGTATATCTCTATAATTGCCGGGAACAAACAACCACAGGATTTTTGTTAGCTCCCTTACCTTGGTTGATGGAAAAAGAAAACCTTTTTAGAGCATCGCGTTGGGGTTTAGATGCCAATTACATCGAAGATTGCCAAGGTAACAGCAGACCAATCAGGAATATAGTTAAGGATATTTTAGAAGACCTGGCAATCACTGCCGATAGTTTAGCAGAACAGCCTTATTTGAATTTGTTGGCACAACGATTAGAAACAGGCCCTAGCTATATCCGCCAACGACGAGTATTTGAAAGTACAGGTTCTTTAAAGGCGGTAGTTGCTTCTTTAGTCAGGGAACTAGAACAGGAATTGACATTGCATCAACAATTGTAATTGACTTGATTCAGCAAAGCTTGTTTTTTAGCTACGATATATCTTGGCGCGAATTAACAGCTTATCCGTGGGTACACCATCCAAAACAATGACTATTCAAAAATCAGACTACAATCCCAGTGGCGTAGGTCAACTCAATGGCAACATTTTCGGTTTGCCATGTGATTATGAGTCTGCCAACTTGATTGTCATTGCTGTACCGTGGGAAGTAACTGTATCCTACGGTGCTGGTACAGCCAACGGGCCACAGCGAATTCTCCATGCTTCGGTGCAACTAGATTTGTTCGATTTCGACAATCCTGATGGTTGGAAACAAGGAATCTTTATGATGAAAATTCCCCAGGATATTTTAGAAAAAAACGCACATTATCGCACCTTAGCCGCAAAAATTATTACTCGACTGGAACAAGGTCAACCACTGACCACTGTACCAGATTTAACTTCGGTATTGTCAGACATTAATCAAGCCGGTCAACAAGTAAATGAATGGTTATTCACCCAATGTCAAACAGCAATACAACAGGGGAAACTTGTTGCAGTCATTGGTGGTGACCACAGCGTACCTTTGGGTTACTTCCAAGCATTAGCCTCTCATTACCCCAATTACGGCATTTTACACATTGATGCCCACGCAGATTTACGCCATGCTTATGAGGGATTTGAGTTTTCCCACGCATCTATTATGTTTAATGCCCTGAAAATACCGCAGATATGTAAATTGGTACAGGTGGGTTTGCGTGATATTTCTCATGATGAAGTAGCCATGATTGACCAATCACGCGATCGCATTGTTGGTTATTACGACCCAATCATCAAACAAAAACTGTACGCTGGTAACACTTGGATTGATTTATGCCGAGAAATTATCACTCATTTACCAGAATACGTTTACATTAGTTTTGATGTTGATGGACTTGATCCCAAACTTTGCCCAAATACAGGTACTCCTGTTCCTGGGGGGTTGGAACTAGAGCAAACTTTTACTTTATTCCGAGAATTAGTAAAAAGCGGACGTAAAATTATTGGTTTTGATGTCTGCGAAGTCGGTGATGCTGAGTGGGATGGTAATGTCGGGGCACGAATTGTTTACAAACTAGTGAATTTAATGGGTTTAACTAAAAATGAGGTTGCTCATAACATTGGATCCCGGAGCTAGTGGTCTTCACAATCCTTCGTTTTATCCCTTACTATGCAAAAATTATTTAATCACAGTTAAAACCTGAGATGAAAAAATCATCATCGCCACTCAATGGCATTTGGCTATTTCTGATTGTTTCCGCCACTGTAGTGGCAGCTCATAACGGCAAGATGAGCACTTTAACAGAAGCCTCCTTTAAAGCAGCTGAAAGTGCTGTAACCCTAGCTATTGGACTCATCGGGGCGATGGCTCTATGGTTGGGAATTATGAAAGTTGCCGAAACCGCAGGGATGATGCGATTCATTGCTCGCTTAATTCGTCCACTGATGAGCAGACTGTTTCCCGAAATTCCCGTTAATCACCCGGCTATGTCGGCAATGGTAATAAACATGGCAGCCAATGCCCTCGGACTAGGAAATGCCGCCACCCCCATGGGTTTAAAAGCAATGGCAGAGCTGAATAAACTCAACCCCCATCCAGGAACGGCTACAGATGCCATGTGTTTGTTTTTAGCCATTAACACCTCATCGGTAACACTGTTACCCCTCAGCGTAATTACTGTCCGCGCCAGTGCCGGGGCGAGCAATCCAGCCGCAATAGTCCTGCCCTCAATTATTGCCACTATTATCTCCACAGCGATCGCTATTATTGCTAGTAAACTTTTTGCCCGCCGTGCATCCTCTAGCCTGACTTCTGTAGAATATGAATTAGAAACTACCCCAGCAGACAGCAAAACCCCAGTCGATGAAACTCCCGAATCCGAATTAATTCCTCCCGGTATGATGGGCAATATTGTTTTCGCAGGGCTAATAGTAGCATTTTTAGCGGCTGTATTTTATCGCCTCTCAATCCGAGGATTGCCTTATATCTTTAGTATGGTTTTTATCAGTAACCTTTCTAACTGGTTACTCCCGATTTTAATTTGTTTATTTTTGTTATTTGGCTATTTCCGGGGTGTGAAAGTTTACGAAGTTCTCACAGAAGGAGCAAAAGAAGGCTTTGAAATAGCAATTCGCATCATACCTTTTTTAGTAGCAATTTTTGTGGCTATTGGAATGTTTCGTGCCAGTGGCGCTCTTGATATCCTCACAGCCATATTTTCTCCCATTACCTCACTCATCACCCTACCACCAGAAGCCCTACCAATGGCATTAATTCGCCCTCTTTCAGGTAGTGGGTCATTTGGGTTAATGTCAGAAATTGTTAAAAATGACCCTGACAGTTTTCTGTCTTTTCTTGTTTCCACTATGCAAGGTTCAACGGAAACTACCTTTTATGTAATGGCAGTTTATTTTGGTAGCATTGGCATTGTTCGCACAAGTTACACAATCCCGGCAGCGCTATGTGCTGATGCAGCTGGAATGTTGGCATCTTTGGTAATTTGCCGACTCATGTTTTAATAAAAATCAGGCATATAGCAGAGTAATCAATGCTTATAAATATCAATCTTTTAGATGAGCTTCTTCACCATTTTTAACTGAATTGGGGTTAAAATGGTGTTGCGACGTTGAGGATTTACAGGGCGCTGATTGACTAATTCTAAGTTATAGCGAGAAATAACGGTTGCTAAAGCAAGCTTCAGTTGATAAAAGGCTATTTCCCCTCCAATACAACCCCGCATTCCCCCACCAAAAGGTAGAAACTCGTAAGGGGAAAAGCGATGATTCAAAAAACGTTCTGGTTTAAAGACCTTTGGTTCTGGGTATATATCTTCCCTCTGATGAATGAGATAACTTCCCACAGTGACTAATATGCCGGGATCAACTTGATGACCGTTGATTTCAGTTTTTGATTTCACCAGTCTGGGAATCATAAACAATGATGGCTTGATCACGAATATTTAAGGCTGGAATACAATCAGCTTTCCAATAAGGAGTTTCAAACTTCATGGATTTATTAAGTGTAATTGGTCTATGAACTTTAATACCCAATTGCTTTAGTGTGTTTACTAGTTCCTCAACATCCTCATTCAACTCTTCCAGATATTTTTTCTTGAGGGTATGAGTTCTAGAATTTGCACTGTCAAAGGCACTTTCCTTGTTGCTACTTCCATAATAAGGATAACAAAATGCTGAATAGGCAACATCATGGAAAAATACTTTGAAAGACAGCTCTAAATCTTGGGTGTTGTAGTTGATTGGAGAACCAACAACTACTTCTTTCAGTTTAGACCACTCATTAAAACTATTGACCATATAAATCTTTCTTTGCAACTCGGTAGTAATGTATTTCAACTCAAAACTTAGGTTTCCCTGGCAAGAAATTTGCTGTATTTTTTGGTTTATCTGGGAGTTATGTATTCAGGTTCCACTAAAGAATTAGCTGTGTTACCACAGAACGTATCAAAATGTTCTATAACTTTTGCAACGCTTTTTTCCAGACTTTCTTCATCAGTTAAACATTCTACTTCTGGTTTTAATGGTGGCTCATAGGGATCATCAATACCTGTGAAAAACTTAATTTCACCCTGACGAGCCCGTTTATATAAGCCTTTGACATCACGGGCTTCACAAGTCGCCAATGGTGCATTGACATAAACTTCTATGAAATTATTACCAATTTTTTGGCGTACCTCTTGCCTGATATCCCGATAGGGTGAAATAGCGGAAACTAGTACTATGACACCATTGCGAGTTAATAACTGAGCAACAAAACCAATTCGTCTAATATTTTCATCTCTATCTGCTCGACTAAAGCCTAAATCTCTGGTAAGATTTTGTCGGACTATATCCCCATCTAAAATCTCTACTTTTAGTCCACGTTCCCGTAATATTCTAGCAACTTCCGCACTAATAGTCGTTTTCCCAGAACCACTCAATCCAGTGAACCAAATCGTTGCACCAATATTTTGCATTACCAACTCTTTTCTCAGATAAATTTACTCTTTTATTTTCTGTTTATTCAAGGCTCATAGCTATGGTCAATACGCCTAATATTACAACAGAGTTAAGATTATTTGTTTTGGCTATAGGGCAGAAACTACTTGTTAAGCAATTTCATCTAGTGAATCATCGCTCTGATGTTTTCACACTACACAGAATTTGTCAATACTTTACTTCTAAAAAAATAAACTTTATTCTGTCTGTGTAATACCATGGTAGAAAGTGGTTCCTTAACATTAGGAATAAATTTATGTGAACTTCTTTAACGAAAGTCATATATCATTGGAATTTGTGATACAAGTTGCAAACAATACTTCTTAAGTTTAAGTCGTAATAGCTCATTTAATTGCTTCCAGGTGTATTGATGACATTTTTACTTATAAAGTCAACTTAAAACCTGATTATGGTTATACTAAAAAATATCTTTTTATCAAACTTTAGTTATTTTACGGAAATATCTAATGAATATCCTCAAAACATTGGCTGCTGTAATTAAAGTTATATCCACAGTTTTTATCTCCAGTGCCATTGGCTGGGAATTATGGAATATTTATGCACTCATGAATAACATTAGTATTCCCAGTAGCCTAAATTTTATTTTTTGGTGGGAACGGTTTGCGATTACAGCACACTTAATTGCAGCGGTAATTGCAGCGTTTTATGCCCCAACAAAAGAAAAAAGACCTATGAAATATGCGATTTATACCTTTTTTGTGGGTACAGTTTCTTTAATAGAACTCTTTGCTCACGAAGAAAATAGTAGCAAGAAACCAACATATTTGAATGATTTGTGAAATCTCACTGACCGTCAGAAAGTCTATAACGATAAAGAATCATGTTTTTATTTTCATACGCCTCTGACATTCTTCTTCGCAGTGGAGAACATTTAATATTAGTAAGTATAGCCATGATAGTGGCTATTTGTATTGGTATACCTACGGGGATTTTTATCAGTCGTCAACCTCAACTAGCACCTCCTATTCTAGGTTTAGCAAATGCTATCCAAACTATCCCTAGTTTAGCAATATTTGGGTTTTTAATTTCCGTTCCATTTTTAGGAGGAATTGGTAAAAATCCTGCCATAGTTGCTTTAACTCTTTACGCTTTATTACCCATAATTCGTAATACTTATATTGGTATTAATAGTATAGATCCCGCCATTAAAGAAGCTGGTGTAGGAATGGGGATGACCGATAGAGAATTATTATTAAAAGTAGAAATCCCCCTGGCTTTAGGAATAATTTTAGCAGGTGTAAGAGTGGCAACGGTAATATCCGTAGGAATTGCCACTATTGCTGCTGCTATTGGTGGTGGTGGTTTAGGAGTGTTTATTTTTCAAGGAATTGCTACCGTTAATAATCAATTAATCTTAGCAGGAGCAATACCCGCCGCTTTTATTGCCTTAGTTGCGGATTTTACCTTGGGTTTTTTAGAAAAAAGACTAACTAAACAAACACAAAATAAAGCTATAACTGCTATTGCTATAGTAATCTTAGCTGTAATTATAGGTAGTTTATTATTATTTAACTATCAACAAACACCAGCTATGATTTCTATTGGCTCAAAAAACTTTACTGAACAACTTATTTTAGCCGAAATTTTAGCACAACAAATAGAAAATCACACGAACTTAAAAGTAGACCGTCGGTTTAATTTAGGGGGAACATTTATTTGTCATGAAGCAGTGAAAGCTGGAAAAATAGCTGGTTATGTGGAGTATACAGGTACAGCATTTACAGCCATTTTAAAAGAAAAACCAATTACAGACCCTCAACTTGTCTATGAAAAAGTCAAAAAAGCATATGAAGAAAAATATAAATTATCAGTTATGCCATTTTTGGGATTTGAAAATACCTATGCTCTCATTATTAGAGGAGAAGACGCTAAAAAATGGCAAGTTAAAACAATTTCTGAAATTGCTAAATATACTCCACAAATGCAAGCAGGTTTTGGGTATGAATTTATTGTGAGGGAAGATGGTTATCCAGGATTAGCAAAAACATATAATCTCAGCTTTACCCAATCACCTCAACAAATGGAATTAGGGTTAATGTATAAATCTTTGCTAGAAAAGAAAGTAGATATTATTGCAGCTAATTCTACAGATGGCTTAATTCCGGTTCTAAACTTGGTGATTTTGGAAGACGATAAAAAATACTTTCCACCTTATCAAGCTGTACCTGTTTTTAATCAACAAATTCTGCAAAAATATCCAGAGTTAATAGAAACTATTAATCAATTAGCTGGTAAAATTTCTACTACAGAAATACAAAACATGAATTATCAAGTAGATAATCAATCTCGTCCCGTACAAGAAGTTGTCAGAGCGTGGTTAAATTCTCAAGAATTATGATTCAATAAATACTTATATGGTGGGAAAGAATGTAAAGACATTCCAGAGAAGTTCTCTACAATGGTATGGAATAATCAGAAATCAAATATGGCAGAAATATCATATTATTTCGGGAACAAGGAACATAACTTCATTTTTTCAAATTAAGGCAATATGGGCCACTACTCTTTGGATCATGGGTTGAGAGTATTTTTCCATCAACCCAGAAAAAGAAACATCATAATGTTCCTGAATTGTTAATCCATGGATTTTCATGACTGATATCTTTATCACTTACCATCCCCAAGTACCTGGACCACCTTTGAATGGTCCGACAATATCCGCAGTGATCCATCCGCCATAAAAATCACCAGCTTGGGGTATGACTAGCTGACCATTGACATAACAAGCATCCATTAAAGCGGCGGTAAAACCATAATACTTTTCCATGGAAAGAAAATTAGGCGTTGGAGCAAAATATCTCCAAGCTGCATATTTTATCTGCTTATCACCAATATGAATATGATAGTATTGGTATGCACCTTTCCATTCACAGATATTTTTCCTAGGTGTTTCAACCAGATATTCTAGTTTGATGTCTTCTGGGGGGAAATAATAGGTAGGAGGATGACTGGTTTCTAAAACTCTCTTTCCTCTAGTGGTTTCTCCTAAAATAATACCATTACAAATGACTTTTAAGTGTTTGTCAGTATCTTGTAAAATAGCAGGACGGGGATAATCCCAAACAGATTCTTGTCCTGGTTGTGGGGGGATAGGTTCTGGTCTCATGGTTAATAATTTCCTCTGTTCAAGTGGTAATTAAAATGTTAAGGAATTTTTGATTAACTCAGGTTTTGCACCCCTACCTACTAACCCAGGTAAATTAAAAATATGCGCGATAAAGCTAAGTCATTTTTATGGCACTTCCTGGGTAAATGAAGGGTTTTGCTTTTTTACTGAGTAGTAAAGTTACATCAATTTTTACTAGTGGAACATATAAGTTAATTACATTCAAACTGTATCATTTCTTGAGTTTTAATCAAACCCCTGGGGATGACTGACATTTCATGCTGATATCCCTACCCAATACCTCTTAACCAAGCCAGCCACGATTCCTGAGTCAATCCTCTAACAATTTCAACAAATGCACTTCCACCACCACAGGGAATTCACAGAAGAATTCCCCCCAGGCAAGCAAATATCTGGACAACAAGTACACTGAATAACGGTAAAATTAACAGCTCATCTCAAAATTGCCTACTTGTTAACCCCATGTATTGCGACTACCTGGTACAAATTCTGACCGCCCGTGTGTATGATGTTGCTCAGGAAACACCATTGGAGTATGCCCCTAACCTCTCCACACGACTGAATAATCAACTGTTGCTGAAGCGGGAGGATATGCAGTCAGTTTTTTCTTTTAAGCTCAGGGGTGCTTACAACAAAATGGTCAATCTTTCACCGGGATTATTGGCGCGGGGTGTAATAGCTGCATCAGCGGGAAATCATGCTCAAGGTGTAGCCTTGGCTGCTAGTCGGCTAGGAACACAAGCGATGATCGTTATGCCCGTCACTACCCCCCAGGTGAAAATAGATGCAGTCAAAGCCAGGGGGGGAGAGGTGGTCTTACATGGCAATACCTACGATGATGCTTATGCTTACGCCCGGCAAATGGAAGCCCAAAAGGGACTCACTTTTATTCATCCCTTTGATGACCCTGATGTTATCGCTGGACAGGGGACAATTGGGATGGAAATTTTGCGGCAATATCAGCAACCCATCCATGCTATTTTTGTCGCTATTGGTGGCGGAGGATTAATTTCGGGAATTGCAGCTTACGTCAAACGATTGCGTCCCGAAATTAAGATTATCGGCGTTGAACCTGTGGATGCTGATGCTATGTACCAATCAATCAAAGCCGGATACCGGGTGCGGTTGCCCCAGGTAGGTTTATTTGCCGACGGGGTCGCAGTGCGGGAAGTGGGAGAAGAAACTTTTCGTTTGTGCCAAAACTATGTGGATGAAATTATTTTAGTTGACACAGATGATACCTGCGCTGCCATTAAAGATGTGTTTGAGGATACTAGATCCATTTTAGAACCAGCAGGTGCTTTAGCGATCGCAGCTGCCAAAGCCTATGTTGAAAGAGAACAAATCCAAGGACAAACCTTAATTGCCGTTGCCTGCGGTGCCAACATGAATTTTGATCGTCTGCGTTTTGTGGCAGAACGGGCCGAGTTCGGAGAACGTCGCGAAGCTATCTTTGCAGTGGCCATTCCCGAAGAACGGGGTAGTTTGCGGAAGTTTTGTGAATGTATTGGCAACCGCAATCTTACTGAATTTAACTATCGCATTGCCGATGAAAAAGAAGCTCATATTTTTGTAGGTGTGCAAATTCAAAATCGTGCTGATGCCCTCAACATAGTAGAAACCTTTGAAAGTTCAGGTTTCAAAACCATTGACTTAACAGATGATGAACTGACAAAATTACACCTTCGCCACATGGTAGGTGGACATTCTCCCCTGGCCCATAACGAATTACTCTATCGTTTTGAGTTTCCCGAACGTCCCGGTGCGTTGATGAAATTTCTCGGTTCCATGAGTCCCAACTGGAATATTAGTATGTTCCACTACCGCAATAACGGGGCAGATTACGGACGAATTGTGGTGGGAATGCAAGTACCTCCCCAAGAAATGCAGGAATGGAAAGCATTTCTCGATACCCTCGGTTATCGTCATTGGAATGAAAGCCAGAACACTGCATACAAGCTGTTTTTAGGTTAAATTCCGTAAGACCGAGGATAGGGCTTGAGCAGTGTCTGAGCTTGATAAACGTGAACGATGTTGATTTGCACCCCACCTCGGTTAATTGGTATGGTTGCAATCTCAGTTAAGCTGCTAAAGTGATGGCGATAACTAGCCATTAAGTCTTCTCTGTTGTTAAAGGCTCCAGTGGTAATGTAAAGTGCGTCTTTTCCTAACCATTGGTCGGGTTTTGACCAAAAAGCAAAGCCACGCAAATCTTGACCAATGTCAAAGCAAGTAATGGGTGTGTTAGTTATGGGTTGAAGGGACATGGCAATGAGTCCACCGAGGTAATAACGATTAGTAAATATAAAGCTGGATTTCTCTAAAGCTTCCCGCAAAATAGGAGATTTAACAAAGCCATACCGTATTTGCTCAATATCAATCAGTTCTGTGGAGGGGTCGTTTTCAGGAGCTAAAAATCCTCCCATAATGCTGTATTGGCTCGGTTTTTGGACTATTCCTGTGGTCACTTGCAGTAGAAGAATCAGCAAAATAGTACCAACCATTAACCCGGAACCTAAAAGCCATCGCTTTACCCAACACCGCCATTGCTGTTCCCAAATAGTTACTTGTTGTCCCAGCAACAAAGTTACTCCCCAAAATCCTGGCATTGCCCAAGCTGGTAAAATTTGCCGATATCCCCCCATGAGGGTAAACCCTACAGTTAAGGGCAGAGATAACCATAAAATCAATAGTTGAGCATCTCCTAAATTTTGTTGATAGGTTCGTGATTTCTGGAAAAAAAATTGAATAGTTTTAGCTAGGGCTACGCGCAAACTCACCCACCAAAGGGGCAATCCTATGGTTGGGAACAGATAACCAATTTCAGCTAAACAAACACCTGCTACACCCAGGAGACTATAGCCACCTGTGGGTACTGCACGTTCTGACTGAAAACGCAAGGATACCCAATCATGGTGTAGATTCCACAACAAAATAGGAGATATGGTAATTATGAACAAGCCTAACCCTAGCCATGTCCAAGGGGAAAGCAGTGCACGGCGATGACCTGGACTTGTTAAGCAAAAACCAACTAACCCAAAGCCTAAAACAAAACCATGATATTTACTTAAACAGGCTAATCCTACCACAATCCCCAGTATGGCTAAACGGTAACTGGGTAAGTAGATGGAAGATGAGCCGCTTTTTTCCTTCAACACATCGGGCTGAGGAAAAAATTCCTCGGCTGCACAATATAAACCACCTGACCAAAACAACATCAATGGAGCATCCGGCAGACTCAGAATACCAAAGCTAATGGCAAAAATGGGACTGATAGTTGCGATCGCTAAAGTAAACAGCGCAGCTTGAGGAGAAAATAATTTTCCCCCAGTCAAATACAATAACACCAGACTGCCTGTGTAACAAATCAGCGCACCCAGGCGAATTGTGAACTGAGAAACAACTCCAGTTAACCACGGCCCCAAGCCAGTTGTCAGCGCTACCATCACTGGATGATCAAAATAGCTCCAGTTTAAGTGCAAGCTGTAGAGATAGTAATAAGCTTCATCAAAAGTAGGGTAGAGCCAGAAAGCTATCAAGCCTCGAAACAGTAGTCCCCCAACTAGCAAAAAAAGCAACGACTGATTAGCTTTTTGAACTAACCATTTTTGAGCTATTTGCATTTACTGGCATTCCTAAAAAAATTTAACTGGATCATACTATAGACATCTCCAGAAATCAAATATGGGTCTTCGGTTAACCGTTGTAAACACATTCCGTAGAACCTCTCTACATTCTTGGTTAGAGATGTCTAAATATATTACGTGAAAAACTCGAGCAGGAAAAAAAGTAACTCTACCCTGCACCCTAGGTCAGTCTATTGCAGAGCGAAACGCCGGAGTCGGGAAAAAGTTCTGAAATGCAGCCAACCTCTGATTTGCAGGTTCTGGGGCAGAGTTCCAAAGAGTTTCGTAGTAGAAGAAGGTTACACCTAAGCCCCGTGCTTGGGTAGCCCTTACCTGAGACTTAATTTGCTGCATAGAAACAGGTCGATTTCTTAAACCTGTCATAATACCGATAGCCGTGGGAATTTTTTGTTGGGCTTCTTGAATTTCTCTGCGGGAAATCTTACTAACAAAGCTTTCCAAATCAGGACGATAAATCTGCACAATCAGCTCGTCTACAATATTCTGCCCTATCCAAGCCAGCCAGTCTTGTAGTTGAAACTTATAAGCAAAATCGTAGTAGTTGGGAGCCACCGAGAAAATGGCTTTGGGTTTTCTGGCCTTTACAGCTTGATGGATTTGCGCCATCAAGGCTGTGATTTTATCTGCTCGCCACTTTATCCAGGCTTCATCTTGAGCATTAGTAGGGGGAGGATTTTTGGTTTCTTGGGTATACAAGCGAATTGTGTATGGATCATAACCAAATTCATGAGGTAAACTCATATGATCATCAAACTGAATCCCATCGACATCATATTGAGTGACAACCTCGACAACAAGATTGGTAATAAATTGCTGTACTTCTGGATGGAAGGGATTAAGCCATACAACCTCACCAGCAGCACTAATGGAGGTTTGAGTACCATCTTGCTTTTGTGTCAACCACTGTGGATAATTCAACGCCAATTCTGATGTTGGCGGAGCCATGAAACCAAACTCAAACCAAGGAATGGCCAGCAGTCTTTGGCGATGAGCTTGGTTAATCAAGTCGGCGAGAATATCATGTCCATCTGAACCTTGAAAAACAAAGGGTTGAATCCCCGCGCGTTGTGCTACAGCACTAGGATACATGACATAACCAGAATTCCATATCACAGGATAAATCGTGTTAAAGTTTAGCTGCCGTAATTGAGTCATAGCCCACTGCACTTTGGCGCGATCTTTAAGGGTGTCAAAGTCATTGTTGGTAATCCAAACTCCGCGAATCTCCGGACGCGGTAACTGTGGGATATCTATATTGCTCGTAGCTATGGCAGGATTTAAACTTTTCAGTAGCACTACCGTAATAAATGATATGAAAACTAGAATTGGAAAAAGACTCTTGACCGACCTCATAAACTTAAATAATGCATTAGCTGCCCACGCCCGCAAGATTTTTGGGCGACGAAATTTACTAGCCATATCATTTACGAACATCTATGCTAACTCAAGGATTTGTTAATTGATAATTAGTGGTTTTCCATGCATGCTAAATGTTTGCATTCCAGAAGCCGAAGCAAACTTAGCATAGTTAAATATATGACGTAACTAGTAATATAGAAGTGCCCGCTAGAAAAATTTTTCTTCCAGTATTATAAATCCTTTGTTTAGTAACCATAAGGTTTTTTAGTTACAGGTAATCCTAGCTATACCAATCCCTGGTTTCAGAAATACTATTTAATTTTGGGTATAAGTTAGCACTAAAAATTATGAATAATCAAAAAATATCTGGGCGAAATCACATCAGGCCTAGTCAAGAGAATATTTTTGCATACTCTTAGCAGTACTTACTTTCTTTACCATAAATTGTCATATTATTTGCACTATCTTGTTTGTCGCCCTGTCAGCTTTTTTGGTTGATTACTTTGTCTTGATGTCACAGACTCGATGGCGAGATTAGTGCTATTTTATTTTTGCACAAACTCCTTTACTCTAATCGCGATACAAGCTATGACACTCAATTTATATTTACTGCGACATGGAGAAACTACTTTTAGTCAAACTGGTCATTTCTGCGGTGAAACTGATGCCGAGTTGACAAAAGAAGGGATACAGATGGCAGAGAGTTTTGCTGATGTTTATCAAAAATTGCAGTGGGAGGCCATTTATGTTAGCCCGATGAAGCGCACAATTGCAACTGCCAAGCCATTGTGTGATGCTATGGGTATGGATATGCAGTTGCGTGACGGACTTAGAGAAGGTAGTTACGGCCAGTGGGAAACTAAGAGTAAATCCTTTGCCCAGGAAAATTACGCAGAAAACTATGTCAAATGGTTAACGGAACCTGCTTGGAATGCACCACTAGGTGGAGAAACTGCGGTAGATATTGCTAACCGTTCTATGCCTGTAATCGCTGAAATTCAAGAAAAACATCCCCAAGGTAATGTTTTAGTAGTTTCCCATAAAGCCACAATTCGGATTATACTTTGCAGTTTACTGGGTATTGATTTGGGACGCTATCGCTATCGGGTGAATATTTTGGTCGCGTCAGTAAGTATGGTTAAATTTGACGTTCATGGTCCTTTGTTAGAAATATTGGGCGATCGCCATCATATACCGGATCATATTCGCTTTCGTCCGGGAACATAATAGTCCCTGTTAGTAGTTTTGACATACTCACCGTCCTCAAGGAGCATTCGGTAGTTCCGGCGGAACGTCTCCACTTCGGTAGTTCCGCCGGAACCTATGCAACACCGATTTTCAGACCAACTTGCCGATAATTTTCAAACATTCTCTTAACTATTTCTTTACCCATAATTTTATATTTTCCACTTAAAATAAATTGTCTAAAAAATCTAAACCTTAAGAAATACCCATTTATGCAAGTTAAAAAAATAATTAATTTTTTAGTTTGTTTACTATTTTCAGTATTGCTAATTGCCACTCCCGCTTGGGCAATAAATGTTTTATCTGGTGATCAAGTAGAGTTGAAAACCACATCTAATCTTGGTGTACCTCTTCATAGAATTTCTTCAACTAGTGTAGTCGGACGCGCTGCAGATGGAACAATTGCCGAAGTGGTAGGAACTGCTAATAATAACAATTGGGTGGAAATTAAACTACCAGATGGTGAAGAAAGATGGATTATAGAGAAATATATCAGTCGAGTGATTTCTTCTGAACCTACACAATCACAACAAGAAGAATTACCATCCGCATCTCAAGATAAGAGCGAAAAAACAGCTATTTTCCCCGGTCTAAGTGGAGAAGCATTGAAATCTCAGTTAGCAGCAGAATATCAGGTAAAAAATAGCCTCAATTACGATTTAGCTAGAGACTATATGTATAGTCAACTAGATAACGATCATGGGATAGTTAGAGGAATTTATTCTGACTATGCTGTTCAAGTGAATCCTAATTCATCCAGTCCTAGACGCGATGCTTTTCAAGGAGGAATTAACGCTGAACATTCCTGGCCGCAAAGTAAAGGTGCAACAGGAATAGCAAAAAGTGACTTACATTCTCTCTTTCCCGCCAGAGCCAAGATCAATAGTCTGCGTAGTAGTCTACCTTTAACAGACATTGATGACCGTCAAACAAATTTGTGGATCATCAAAGATCAAGAGTTTCGTTCTATTCCCAGCGTCAGTATTGATGCTTACAGCGAATCTGTTGCTAGTGCTTTTGAACCGAGAGAAGAAGTCAAAGGTAATCTTGCCAGAGCCTTATTTTACTTCTACACAATGTATGAAAGCCAAGCAGATGCGAGTTTTTTTCGTCAGCAGAAACAAACCTTGTGTAAGTGGGATTCCTTAGATCCATTAGATGCACAAGAAATCAAACGCAGTCATGCTATCGCACTCAAACAAGGAAATGAAAATCCCTTTGTGCTTGATTCCACCCTGGTAGACAGAACCTACTGTAATCAGTAACAAATAAGGAACAAATAACTCAGTTTTAACCACAGAACAAAGAGCAATTTCATTCGCTTCTAGAATATCCGCTTATTTCCAACTCCCTTACCGGATAATTAACTTTTAGGGAAGTCTACAATGAGTAAATATGCAGATGAGCCAACAACTATCCATCCCCAGTATGGGCTGTGGCACTTGGGCATGGGGTAATCAATTCCTCTGGGGATACAATGAAAGCATGGATGAACAGTTACAAGCTGTTTTTAACCTCTGTGTCAGCAACGGTGTAACCTTGTTTGATACCGGCGATTCCTACGGAACCGGCAGATTAAATGGCCGCAGTGAATCACTCTTAGGACGATTTAGCAAAGAATATCAAGGCGTAAATCAACATCATATTTGCATCGCCACCAAACTGGCGGCTTACCCTTGGAGATGGACGCGCCAAGCAATGGTCAAGGCTTGTCAGTCATCTGCTCAACGCTTAGGCAAAAATGTGGATTTAGTTCAAATGCACTGGTCAACAGCCAATTATGCACCTTGGCAAGAATCAGGCTTATTGGATGGTCTTGCTGATTTATACCAACAAGGTCTAGTCAAGGGGGTAGGCTTATCTAACTATGGCCCGAAACGACTGCAACGAGTATATAAAAAGTTTGCAGCGAGAGGAGTCCCCATTACCACCCTGCAAGTACAATACTCTTTACTGTCTACCTATCCTGTGACGGAATTAGGACTGAAAGATGTTTGCGATCAATTGGGGATAAAATTAATTGCCTATAGTCCCTTGGCCTTGGGCATATTAACCGGGAAATATAGCGAAAAAGGCAGTTTACCCCCTGGTATCCGGGGTTTATTATTTAGGCAACTATTACCAGGAGTGCGATCGCTTTTAGAATGTTTGCGAGACATAGCAGAATCCAGAAACAAAACTATGTCTCAGGTAGCAATCAATTGGTGTATCTGTAAAGGAACTATTCCCATCCCTGGGGCAAAAAGTTTAGCACAGGCAAAGCAGAACGTTGGTGCTTTAGGTTGGCAGTTAGATTGTGGCGAAGTTGCCGCTTTAGATCAAGCTGCTGCAAATACAGATAGAAAAATGGTACAAAATATCTTTCAAACCCAGTAAAAAATCCCCCACTCCCCAGACCCTGACTTTAGAAATCTTCAGGGAAAATCCATTTAGGCGGTTCCGTCATTTTTTTTAGCAGACGTTCTTCCGCCATTTCTAGCATTTGGTCTAAAGAAGTTTCTTCAATAAATTTGCTTGTGGCTTCTCTAAATTCGATATGGGGGCACTTATCCCCTAAAATACAGCCGTTAACGCAAGCTTCAACGCAATTAATTTTTTGTTCCACAGTTAGTTCCTCTCTTTAAAATATAACTTAAGAATTGTGATTTATCGCGGAAATCCTTTATCCCAACCTTGACGTAAATCAGCTAATACTTTTTGTGGGACATTTTGTGGGACATTTTTATTAGTTTCGTAATACCAATAGTTAAGGAACTTCACCTCGGCAATCAACTTTTTATTTTTTATGTAAATCAATTGCCCATGGAATTTTAACAGTTTTATCCGTTTTACGAAGTTCTAAAACTTCCATAATCTGACCATTAGCCCAGTTATAACCATGACCTCCCACCCCAGGAGCTTTTCTAAATGCCGTTTCTTGGTTGTTATTTGGTATTAAGGGTGTTTTGAAACTAAGTAACATTGCTCGACCTCCAATGTTTTTTACTATCTCCCTAACTAATATATCCCCATATCTACCTAATGTCAACAAGTTTAGGTAGATTATTGTACAGCTTTGGCTACATTTGCCAGAACCATACAGCCTTGCTGAGAACACTGTGATTAACTCGATTACCTACGTCACTAACTCTTGTACTTTCTTGGTTAGTACCACAGCATGAACATAGGTAGGTGTGGTCAAGCTGGATATTCAAAACTTTATAAAGTTCTAGAAAATACAGCCAAAACCAAGAAAAGCCGTCGTAGAACCACACAGTTTTCAACCCAAATTTTAGACAAAACTGCTGCTAGGCTAAAAGCATATATATATTGTTTTGCTAAAAAGTTAGCTCATGTCGGAACTCTTAGCTGTTACTGGAACCATCGCCGCCATCGCTACTGCTGTCATACCTCAACAGGGTAGTGTAAATATTGTCCGGGTATCTGGTTCCCAGGCAATAGCCATCGCTCAAGCTTTATTTTATGCACCTGGCTATCAAGTTTGGGAAAGTCACCGCATTCTTTACGGTCATATCCGCCATCCCCAGAAAAAGCAATTGGTGGATGAAGCTTTATTATTAATCATGCAAGCCCCCCGTTCTTACACCCGTGAAGATGTAGTAGAATTCCACTGTCACGGCGGAATAATGGTGGTGCAAGAGGTTTTACAACTGTGTTTAGAACAAGGCGCTAGACTTGCTCAACCAGGAGAATTTACTCTCCGGGCTTTTTTAAATGGGCGACTGGATTTGACCCAAGCCGAAAGTATTGCCGATTTAGTGGGAGCGCGATCGCCCCAAGCCGCTCAAACTGCCCTAGCTGGTTTACAAGGCAAATTAGCTCACCCCATCCGCCAGTTACGCGCCAACTGTTTGGACATTTTAGCAGAAATTGAAGCTCGCATTGACTTTGAGGAAGACTTACCTCCCTTGGACAATGAAACTATCATATCAGATATTCATCGCATTGTCGGAGAAATTACTCAATTATTAGCCACAAAAGACAAAGGCGAACTGCTACGCACGGGTTTAAAAGTGGCAATTGTCGGGCGGCCAAATGTTGGTAAATCCAGCTTGTTAAATGCTTGGAGCCAGAGCGATCGCGCCATTGTTACTGATTTACCCGGTACAACCCGCGACCTTGTTGAATCCCAGCTAGTTGTCGGTGGAATTCCTGTCCAAGTGCTGGATACAGCCGGCATTAGGGAAACAGTAGACCCAGTAGAAAAAATTGGCGTAGAGCGATCGCGCCGTGCGGCTAGTGCGGCTGATTTAGTATTATTAACTGTTGATGCTGCCGCAGGATGGACAAAGAGTGACCAAGAAATTTATACACAAGTACAACACCGTCCCCTAATTCTAGTCATCAATAAAATTGACCTGCTAGAACCAATAACTATTGACTTCAGCAAATATCCTAATAAGATTGAAAAAATAGTCACCACAGCAGCAGCCCAAAATCAAGGTATTGAAGCGTTAGAAACCGCTATTTTAGAGAGCGTCCAAACAGGAACAGTGCAAGCTGCTGATTTAGATTTAGCCATTAACCAAAGGCAAGCAGCAGCCTTAACTCAAGCTAAAATATCTCTAGAACAAGTACAAGTCACAATTGCCAACCAATTACCCCTTGATTTCTGGACAATTGACCTACGTGGTGCTACTCAAGCATTAGGAGAAATTACCGGAGAGAAAGTTACAGAATCAGTACTTGATCGGATTTTCAGCCGTTTCTGTATCGGGAAATAAATTAGCAAACCAGTCTATTTTATCATCACTTGATTAAATTAAAAAATGTCCCATATAGCTGAAATTAATGCTTCCAATTCCTTAATTGTAGGAGCTAGTCAAGGTATCGGTTTAGGTTTTGTCAAAAAATTGCTAAAAGATGATAGAGTTGCCAAGATTTATGCAACCTATCGTGAACGTGAATCAGCAGGGGAATTAATCACATTAGAAAACCAATATGCTGACAAATTAACTTGTGTATCCTTAGATATTACCGAAGAATCGCAAATTGCCGAAGTTGCCCAACGCATCAAAAACGAAGTCCAAAAATTGCACTTAGTAATTAACTGTGTAGGCATATTACATGACGACACTTTGCAACCCGAAAAAAGTTTAAAACAGATTAATTCTCAAAACTTACTGCGCTACTTTCAAACTAACAGTATAGGAGCTATACTACTAGCTAAACACCTGTTAGCCTTATTTCGCCACAGTGAAAACAGCATTTTTGCCAGTATTTCCGCCAAATTAGCTAGTATTGGCGATAACCACCTTGGTGGTTGGTATGGCTACCGAGCTTCTAAAACCGCACTGAATATGTTTATGCGAACAGCTGCTGTAGAGTATGGGAGAAACTGTCCGAAAACATTGGTAGTCACTTTACATCCAGGGACAACAGATACACGCTTGTCTCGCCCATTCCAGAAAAACCTACCTGCGGAAAAGCTCTTTTCAGTAGAACTCACTGCTACTCAGTTGCTGTCTGTAATTGAACAACTTGAGGAGGGTGATAGTGGACAATTTTTCTCCTGGGATGGAAGTAAGTTACCCTGGTAATTAGTAATTTGCCTCGTTGAGGATTGTGTTTTATTGGAGTGAGAAAAGAAGCGAACCCGCCAGCGCGGGTGAAAAACTTTAATCTTCGGTTGAGTGTTAATTCGTAAATTCAATTAACTTGAATCCCCAAGGTTTCATAGCCGCAAGTGCGATTTCTCTATCTATACCTTCATAAGCTTCCCATTCAGAATGCTGATCTTTAGGATGTCCATCACCTACATGACCTGCAACTTTAATGACCGGAACGCCCCCCAATTCATTGCGCTCCATTCCTTTGGGAATCACAAGTTGAAGTTTGTGTCCTACGAACTTTGATATACTCGAATTAGCTACAGATTCACGGACTAAACAAATATCAGCAGCAGTTCCCCAAGTAGTTTTGTAGATGTGGAGAAAGGATATATAGGTTTCCGGTCTGTTCGCTCTTTTGAGAACTTCCACTTTTCGTCATCCTTATTTATGTACTATTCTGATGAAAAGACAAACTGTGAATTATCGTTTTTATGATAACTCTAACTCTGTCGCAGATGATACGAGTAATTAATACCTTAAACCTTATAACTGAGGTTAATTATTCATTCTCCCATGAACAATTATGATCCATTCATGAATTCAACGAGGTTTTATCAAAAGTTTTTCTAACGAATCTTTTCCGGAACACCGAGCTAATCAGGTAACTTCCCCAGTGGATTCAACATCTAGCCGTCAGCATCCAGATACCACTTTGACCCCAACAACGATTAAGCGAGTACAACAAGGTGTGGCTGCGGCCAACCATCGCTCTGTAACTCAAACAATTGCGGAAGTTCTACAACGGTTAGAAGCTATAGCTCAAGGACATCCAGAAACCAGAGTTCATGCTTTAATACGTCGCTGTGTATTGCGATCGCTCATTCATGTTTTGTTTCGGGTACGAATGGAAAACCTCCACAGAATACCGGAAAAACCAGCAATTCTAGCGGCTAACCATCTTCACCATCTCGACCCCTTGCTGTTGCTGGGGGAACTCCCCACCCATCCCCACTACTACGTTCTCGGCGATGCTCGTACCCTCTATAACAAGTTCTGGAAACGTTTGACCCTGGGTTTAGTGGGAGGTGTGATTCCATTAAAACGCATATGGAAAGAAGAAATCGCTGTTATGGAAGCTGCAAAAGCCGGACGAGAAGACCTAATGGAACTAGCTACAGCAATTGAGGAGACTGTACCCACAGGGGGAGATATACAAACACTACGACAAATAGAGCGTATTGTCTTGGGAATTTTGTCTCAGGGGGATGGATTAGTACTGTTTCCCGAAGGACGCTTAGGAAGCGCTGAAGGACATTTACATCTCCCCCTCAAACGAGGAACCGTGATTTATGCTTTGCGGGCTGGTGTACCAATAGTACCAGTTGCAATCATTGGTACCCATGATCTTTATTTAAGAAAAGACTTAACTGTGCGCTTTGGAGAGCCACTATACTTTGCTCAAACTTCCAGAATCAATCGCCAAGAAGTAGATACAGCTTTAGAAGTACTACAAAACGCCATGCTTAATCTATTACCCACCAACTATCAAGAACCACCAGGACCGAAAGTTTTACGTAATTTCCTCAATCATATGTTGTTATGACTTTTCCCCCACAGAAAACCTTCAGTGCAAGGTTTTCAATTCCTGGGCTTAGGGGAATTTGATACTCCCCCCACTAGAACTTGGGAGAGCGTGAATTAACTTATACTTCTAAAAAGCTATCCACTTTGAAATTTGACGTTCCCTCCCAACAGTGGTTTAAAGATGCACTAATTTGAGCATCCGCTGATTCCAGGGATTCCCTAGAAGCATTAAACTGTACTGCTGTGACAACATACTCAAAAATAATTACAAACTGCTTTTGAGGAGAAATTCTCTCGACCACGATTGTTTCTCCAACTTTGGGAATTTGCGGTAAATTCACCACAAATCTTTCCTGTTTCGGTTTATCTAATGGATTTTTAAAATTGAAGTATTTGCAGTAAACAATAATTTTCATGACCAAAAAATCTCAATTCAAACATCCAAGTTTGAAACATAAAAATTAATTATAGTAACTATTCTGCCAACTTGTGACATGGTAACCAAATCAGGTAAAACCCAGCAGTTATCAGTGGTTTCTAGGAATAATTCGACACCAGGGAGCGAACTGATAGCTGTCAAATACTTGTAATTTTAATCTTATTTACCACTCCATAACCTTTGTAAAAACTGAAAAACTTTCACAATTATCTCTTCAAGCCAGAGTATAGCACGATCCAGCCACTCTAAAACTTGTTCCAAAGCATCCTTGTCATAGCCGATAAAAGTTGCTTTAACCTCTATCCACTCAGGCTGGGACTCAACTTGGCTATGGAGGGGATTCTCTGTGATAGCTTGGAGATTCAGGTTTTCAGAGACATTAACAGCATTTTTTGGTGTCAGAGTGACATGGCGGCTCGATTGCGAATTTTGTAACCAATTAGATGTGGCTTTTGGGTTACTTTTCACACTGTTTTGCGATGTAATTGACTGATCAGCAAAACTATGAGCATCACCAAATAAATCACTCCAATTCAACCAAGTATCTTTGGTTAAATCTTCATTTTGTAACTGTCTGCTTTGAGGCAAAACTTCCAGAGGGATAGGTGATTTTATCTGACTATTTTTCTCAGGAATTTTTTTATATTTTCTCACACCAAAAAAGTAATTAATTGCCGCTTCAATCAAAGCGGGAATATTGATTTGATGAGTTTTTAAACCATCAGTATTAACTGTAATATCTCCTCTAGCACCTACCTGTTCTTTGCCGTAAATAAATATATTTAGCTGAACTTGTGCAAGTCGAATAATTTCATGGCTACGCTGTTGCACTGGTAATAAAGCACTGTTTTCCCAGTGGGCAATAGATGTATCTAAGAATGCTATTAATTTATCAATTTGAACTAAATTTGTTGGTGTGCTTGCAGGCAGTGCTGGTACATTAACTGCAATTCTGCCAGTGATTTTGGCGAAAATATCGTTAATTTTCCCTAGTAATTTACTCTGTGGTTTATTTGCATTTAACTGCCAATAATGCCAGTAATTACCAACTTCACTGATAATTCGCGCTTCTAATTTTGCCTGTTGCTCAGGTGTCAAAATATCCAAAATTTCATTGTCGGTAGTGACAAGTACCACATGACCACTAACCAAATTTGTGGCAACTCCGCGCACTTTTGGCAAATAGCCCTCGATATTTGCGCGGGGATTCTGCGAAGTTGTCCATTGCGCCGAGGTAGGTTGGGTAGGGGGATGACGCAAAACTTTGGAGGACACAAAACCCCAAAAAGTCAAAGGAGCAGATTTTGGCTGGGAGGATAAACTTTTGACTGCTTCTAGGACATTTTCAATTGGTGTATCAGCAGTTGGGAAAGTTTCGGGTTGTGGTGCTTGAGACTTGAGAATTTTAGGAACTGATGACCTAGGATTCAATAACAGGTATATGGGGTAAAGTAATAGTTCCACACCCCACTGAGTTGCAACTTGCAAATGCCGAAAGGTGTGATCCCACTGTTGTGTCAACCGCCGAGATTGCAGGTGGACAAACTTAAGTAGTCTGCTTTGATAACGGCCAGAGGAACCAAGAGACATGATAGTGATTTGTAAGTTTGAATCTTGTTGATTGGTGAGACTCCCGCCAAACAATAATTATTGTAAGTAACCTGATCTTAACGAAAATATGACCCCGCCCATATCAAAATCCCATACTAAATTTATCTCAGCAACTATTGACCAACTGCGTTCTTTTTGTCAAGTTAATATTCAGTCTTGTTGGCTATACCAGGAATCTGACTGCAATATTGCTGATCTCGCCACATCTGATTTGTCTGCTTGGCATCCTGTCCAACTCAATACTCAAGAACATATTGCCTGGACCAGGGGAAAAAATATACTTTGGCTAGTACAAAAATTGGTAGTTCCCCAAAATTTACACGGTTATACTTTAACTGGATTGTCTTTGCGGCTGGTGTTGCTTTGGTGGGCAGATTTAGCTGAGATTTATGTGAACGGGGAGTTAGTGCTGGAGGGAGACTTATTTGATTGTTCGCCAAGAGTGCTGCTTAGTCAAGGGGTAACTCCTGGTGACGAGTTTGTTGTGGCTTTGCGTTTAGTCAGTCCTGGTCATGATCATGGTGCTTTAGTGCGATCGCTTCTTGTTTATGAATCCAATGATGATAATAATCCTGATCCGGGTTTTTTAGCCGATGAGTTAGCGGTGGGACAACTTTTTTTAGAACGGTTTGCGCCAACAAAGTTAGATGCTTTGGCTGAGGTTTTACATCAGGTAACTCAGGATTTAGGCCCAGAACAGAGAGACAAGGAGGAAGTTTTTGCCGTCCTGCGTACTCATTATCGGCGTGTAACGCACTGCATGGAGGGTTTAAAAAGTAAAATCCATAAAATCTATTTATTGGGTCATGCCCATTTAGATTTAGCATGGCTTTGGCCTGTGAGTGATACTTGGCAAGCTGCACAAAATACTTTTGAGTCAGTGCTGAAGTTACAAGCTCAGTTTCCCGAATTGGTTTTTTGTCATTCCACTCCAGCCCTTTATGCTTGGGTTGAAGAACATCGCCCGGATTTGTTTGCCAAAATTCAACAACAGGTAGCGGCTGGACGTTGGGAAGTTGTGGGCGGTTTGTGGGTAGAACCGGAACTGAATTTGATTGCTGGTGAATCCATTGTCCGTCAACTGTTATATGGTCAGCGCTACACCCAAGCAAAGTTCGGTCACCTTGCTGCTGTGGCTTGGTTACCCGATACTTTCGGTTTTTGTGCAACTTTACCCCAGTTTTTGGTGAATGCTGGAATTAAGTTTTTTGTCACACAAAAGTTGCGCTGGAATGATACTACTCAGTTTGAGTATGAAGCTTTTTGGTGGCGATCGCCTGATGGTAGTGAAATTTTTAGTGTCATGTCTGCACTCATCGGTCAAGGAATTGACCCGGTAAAAATGGCAGCATACGCCTGTGAATGGCAAAACAAAACCGGCTTACAAGATAGTCTCTGGCTTCCTGGTGTTGGCGACCACGGCGGCGGACCTACCCGTGATATGTTAGAAACTGCCCAACGCTGGCAAAAATCTCCTGTGTTTCCAGATTTAGAATTTACCACTTCACAAAAGTATTTACAGCATATCCAAGACCAAGCAACCAAGCCCTTCCCCACATGGAACGATGAACTATATTTGGAATTTCATCGCGGTTGCTACACCACCCACGGGGATCAAAAACGCTGGAATCGACGTTGTGAAAACCTATTATATCAGGCTGAATTATTTGCTACATTAGCAACTCTTACCTGTGGCGCGATGTATCCCCAAGAAGAAATTGCCACAGCTTGGAAGCAAGTATTATTTAACCAGTTTCACGATATTTTACCTGGTTCTGCCATTACCCCAGTTTATCAAGATGCACTTCCAGCCTGGCAGCAAGTCGAAGAAGTAGGAACCAAGATATTACAAACTTCTCTACTGGCCATCGCTTCCCAAACTATTCTACCTCCACCCCCCCATCCTCAAGCACAACCAATATTTGTTTTTAATGCTCTCAATTGGCAGCGTTGTGAGGTAGTATCTGTCACATTACCTTCATCTCATCAACAATGGCAAGTCCAGGATATTTCCGGTCAGCCAATGATTTCTCAATTGTCAGCATCTTCAAAACTGCTGTTTTTAGCTGCGGAAATTCCTCCCGTTGGCTACCGCATATTTTGGATTTTACCCACATCTTCATCTCCCCAAGTCCCCAATTCCCCAGACTGGACTTTAGAAAATGAATGCTTGCGGGTGATAATTAATCCTGACACCGGAGATTTATCTAGCGTTTTTGACAAAATTCATCAACGGGAAATCTTAACTGGTGCAGGTAATCAACTACAAGCCTTTGAAGATAGCGGTCAATATTGGGATGCCTGGAATATTAATCCAAATTATACTCAATATCCTTTACCACCCACACAGCTAAAATCTATTCAATGGATAGAACAAGGAATAGTAGAAAGTCGTATCCGGGTAGTGCGTCAATTAGGTGCATCGGAATTTTGTCAAGATTACATTTTACAAGCAGGTTCACCAATGTTAAAAATTGCCTCTACTGTCAATTGGCAAGAAAATCAAGTCATGGTGAAAGCAGCTTTTCCTTTGAATGTAGAAGCAGATTTTGCTACTTATGAAATTCCTTGCGGTGCAATTCGTCGCCCAACTCAACCCCAGACACCCGCACAACAGGCTAAATGGGAAGTTCCCGCTTTGCGTTGGGCTGATTTAACAGGGAAAACTGAGAAAGATACTTACGGTGTCAGTTTACTCAATGATTGTAAATACGGTTATGATAGCCAACCGCATCAATTACGCCTCACCCTACTACGCAGTCCCAACTGGCCTGACCCAGAAGCCGACAGAGGACTTCATCAGTTTACATACGCTTTGTATCCCCACGCCCATAGCTGGGAATCAGCAAACACAGTCAAGCGCGGCTATGAATTGAATATTCCTTTACAAGTAATTATCAATCCCTTGATTACTCAAAATCAACTCACACCCACAGTACCCAACACCTCCGCAGAAGTGAGATTTCTGGATTTATCCGCTGAAAATTTAATCTTAATGGCCTTCAAACCATCTGAGGATCATCCCCAGCAATTCATCCTGCGGTGTTATGAATGTCACGGAAAAATAGCCGAGTTATCCTTACAGAGTGATTTAAGGCTGAGTTTAGGAAATGAAGTAGATTTATTGGAATTTAACTCATCTGGGCAACAAAACTTAATCATACAGCCGGGCAAAATTGCCACTTTCCAAGTAAACAGAGAACAGTGAACAGGTTGAGCAGTTCTCAGCCTGTTCACTGTTCCTACAATCTAGTCTTCGTGCTCTTCAAAGGGGTCGGCTAATTGCTTACTAGGAGGTCCGAAGGAAATGTAAATTGCATAACCAGTAATGGCAACTAAGGCAGCGCCAACGGAAATGCTAACAACTATTGCAGGTTCCATAAATTAACGATTAATTATGAGTGCTATTCTTATAGAATATTACAGAAGATGAAAAAAAGCTTTGGTAACTGATCTTAGGTGAACTATGGCACAACGCACTAGGTTAGGAGATATTCTCAAACCGCTCAATTCCGAGTACGGTAAAGTGGCTCCGGGTTGGGGTACTACGCCTTTAATGGCTTTTTTTATGCTCCTATTTTTCGTGTTTCTGCTCATTATTCTGCAAGTTTACAATAAGTCTTTATTAATTGAAGACGTAATAGTTGATTGGCGGAGTTTAGGCGGCTAACTCAATACAATGAATCTGTACCCGGCTTGTCCGGGTTTTTTTATGGGTTTTAACATCTTCCTTTTAAGTACCGAAAATGTCCCAAGGAAAACGTTAGCCTTAAATAAGTAAGCATGGTATAGATGAAGAAAGGATGTCAGTTCCGACTCTGCACCACCCAGCTAGACTGCATTGTGTATTTAAAGGAGAAACCGCATGAATATATTTGGTATCGGTTTGCCGGAAATGGCTCTAATTATGGTAGTAGCATTGTTAATCTTTGGGCCAAAAAAGCTGCCAGAAATTGGTCGCAGTATTGGTAAAGCAGTTCGCGGTTTTCAAGAAGCTTCCAATGAATTTCAAAACGAGTTTAAACGGGAAGCTGAACAAATAGAACAGGCGGTGAAAACTTCTGCTCAAATCGAACCCAAGCAAATCGAAGCAGCTAAATCTGAACAGGATGCTGCTGGGTCTTCCCCAATGAGTTAGGGAAGACATTGGGAACAAATTGATTTTAGGCAAAATGACCGAAGCTGTGACAAAACAATCTCTGGTAATTCCGCAACTAATTGTCGGGTTGGGAAATCCAGAGCCTAAGTACGACCAAACACGCCATAATATTGGCTTTGCTGCTATCGATGAACTCTCTCGTTCTTGGCTAATTCCTTTAGCAGAAAATCGTAAATTTCAGGCTGAGTATGGTGAGGGTATAGCCCCAGGTAACGGTAAAGTCCGCTTACTCAAACCGTTGACCTACATGAATAAGTCTGGACAGTCAATCCAAGCTGTCACTAATTGGTATAAATTACCGCCAGAGTCGGTGCTGGTGATTTATGATGACATGGATTTACCCCTGGGTAAGACTCGTTTACGCTTGTCTGGTTCCGCTGGGGGACACAATGGCATGAAAAGTGCCATCGCTCATCTTAACAGCCAAAACTTCCCACGGTTGAGAATCGGTATTGGTAAGCCAAATCATAGCACTAATGGGGATAACTCCGAATCTATCTCTCATGTTCTCGGCAAATTTTCTCCCTCTGAAACTCAACTGACATCTCTCATTCTTGGTTTTGTCGTTGAGTGTGTGGAATTTAGCCTCAAACAGGGAGTGGAAAAAACCATGAATCTTTGTAATAGCCGCACTGTTGAGCTTTCTGCATAAGTTCTATGTCTGGGCAAAGTAATATACCCTCACCTCTTAATTAGGATGGGGGTATATTAATCAATTGTATAGGGATTGCCCTCATCTCCCCTGTCTTGATTGGGTGGGGAGGGTCAAGTAAGAATATAAGGTGAAATGTTATTGCTTATTTGAGGCTCTGCCCTAAAGCAATGTTAGTACTTACCCAAATAGGTTAATTAAAAACGTCGCTTGCGTCTAGCTGATACCGCCTTACGCTTGCGCTTTTCTAAAGGTGTTTCAAAATGCCGATGGAATTTTACATCAGCTAATATACCAGCTTTAGAGACCTGGCGTTTAAACCGACGCAAAGCTGAATCTATACCTTCGTTTTCTCCTAGAACGACTTGGGTCATTCTTACCGTGTCCTCATAATCAATAATTTCCATTTTAATATTAGCCTCAAACTTAGCCAAACATTCCCATCTATCGTCAGCATCAAAGGTGATTTATTGATTTAAGCCTGCTGATTTGTATTTGATTATCACTGTAATTGTCACTTAACTGGAAATTACAGTTAGTACACCTAAGCTAAAACTGAAGATATGATTTAAAACAGTTCAAAATTCGATAATTAAAGCCTTTTTCACCGGTTAATTCAACCTTGCCAATGTAATTATGTAGCAACTTGAAAAAATTGATATATCGGTCAACTAAACTTAGTTAAACTTACTCCTGTTTTATCCATGACTACGGTAATTGCTTTTCCATTTAATGCTCTCTTGACTTTCTCTAATCTTCGGTTCCTTACTTTTTCTACTGACCACTAGGAATTGGCTATAAAATAATGATTTTCTTTTGATTGTTGAAATTATTCCCAAATGTAAATATTTGAAGCACTCATAATTCCTTACTTCTTTGAATATTTCTCTGTACTCCTCACAACATTCATCTATGACTTCCACTGTCGGGTGAGCATCTCGACGTAAATCTTTCAGGATTTGTAATTCTACATCCATTGCTCTACCTACCTTTCAGGGTTTTTTCTTTTAAATATTATTTATTCTCGGAAGGTGACACAAGAGGCTTAATCTACTTACTCAGGATGGGGAGCTAAAGAAAGAGCCAGTTGATAAAGTTGACGACGGGGAAGGGAAGTGATTTTTGCTAATTGACGGCTAGCTTGAGATCGGGATATTCCCTGACTTATGAGTTGAACTAGTTCGGCTTTGAGTTGTTCTTCAGTGAGTTGGGGTTGGTGAGGAGGAATTCCAGCCACAACTAAGGTATATTCCCCTTGGGGTTCACGTTGGCTGTAATAAGCGATGGCTTCAGCAATGGTTCCCCGCCAAAATTCTTCGTAAATTTTAGTTAACTCTCGTGCCAGGACAATTTGCCGCTCACCTCCCCAAACCGTGGCCAAGTCTTGTAAACTTTCTCGCAAACGATGCGGTGATTCGTAGAAAATTAAAGTGCGGGATTCTCCCTGAAGAAACTCTAAATATTCACGTCGTTTTTGTCCTTTAGCCGGAAGAAAGCCTTCAAAAACAAACTTATCTGTAGGTAAGCCAGCCCCACTTAAAGCCGTAATAGCCGCACTAGCACCAGGAATTGGCACAACTGGTAGCCCCGCATCCACACAAGCTTTCACCAGTTCATAGCCGGGATCAGAAATTCCCGGCATTCCTGCATCACTAACTAAAGCGATCGCTTGCCCATTACCCATATACTCTAATAATTCCGGGATGCGGCTCTGGCGATTATGTTCGTGGTAACTTATTTGTGGTGTTTTAATTTCAAAATGCTGTAGTAGTTTCCCTGTGTGGCGAGTATCTTCCGCCGCAATCAAATTTACCGTTTGCAAAATTCGCACTGCCCGAAAGGTAATATCTTCCAGGTTGCCAATGGGTGTACCGACAACGTAAAGTGTTCCTGGTTTGGGATCAGTCTGCATGAGTGAGATGAATAATAGAAAATCCCGACGGGGGTTATTTGTGGGCTTAGTCACCTTGGATTTAATTTACCTTGCTGATTCTGCCCCTAGAAATAATCAAAAGATTGTCGCTGCTGACTATACTCTAGCAGCAGGTGGCCCAGCTACCAATGCATCCGTAACTTTCAGTTATTTAGGTAATCAAGCTCAACTTTTAGGGGTGCTGGGTTCTCATCCCATGACGCAACTGATTCGGCGAGATTTGGCAAACTATCAAGTAGGGATCACCGATCTTCAACCTAGCATAACTACAGCACCACCTCTCTCTTCCATCATTATTACCCAAGCCACAGGTGAACGAGCAGTGGTTTCCATCAATGCTGCTAAAACTCAAGCCAGTAGTACATCCATCCCACCAAATATTCTACAAGATATTGATATTGTATTAATTGATGGGCATCAAATGGCAGTTAGTCTTTGCCTAGCCCAAAGAGCTAAAGCTGAAAATATCCCCATAGTCATTGATGGTGGAAGTTGGAAACCAGGATTTGAGCAAATTTTGCCTTTTGTCGATTATGCCTTGTGTTCAGCAAATTTCCACCCTCCCAACTGCCACAATCAAGCTGAGGTGTTTACTTACCTGAATGCATTTAACATTCCCCACATTGCTATTACTCACGGGGAAAACCCTATAGAATATCTATCTTATACTCAAATCGGTGTTATGAGTGTACCCCAAATTCACCCAGTCGATACCCTCGGAGCAGGAGATATTTTCCACGGAGCATTCTGCCATTATATTTTACAGGCAAGTTTTATTGATGCTCTAGCACAGGCAGCTAAAATTGCCGCTAAATCTTGTCAATTTTTTGGTACGCGTCGTTGGATGGAAATTTCTTACTAGTAAACTTAATTATGTCGGTATCGCAAAGAAGACAAATAAATTCCCCGCAGCCTGACAACAACCATAGGAGGAAGAATTGATGAAAGACTTGTTAGAAATATTAGCCATCGCCCGTCAAATAAGTTGGGGTGCATCAGATATACTTAGGTCTTATTACCAGGGGGGGGCAAAAGACCCTAATCTAGATGTCCAATACAAAGACAATGAGCCTGTAACTCGTGCCGATCTAGCCGTAAGTCAGTATATTCTGGAGCAGCTACAAACCGCTTTAGGTCATGAAGATTTTGCCTACATCAGCGAAGAAACCTATAAATCACCACTCAGCAAAAAATCCTCTCAATGGGTGTGGATTATTGATCCTTTAGATGGTACACGAGACTTTATTGACAAAACTGGGGAGTATGCCATTCACATTGCTTTAGTCAAAGAGTCACGCCCAGTTTTAGCAGTAGTTGCTGTTCCAGAAGCTGAAAAGTTATACTTTGCCACAAAAGGCGGGGGTACATTTGTGGAAACCCGTCATGGATTTTTTCCCATACAAGTATCGTCAGGTAAGCGAGTAGAAGATTTAACTGTAGTTACCAGTCGCTCTCACCGCAATGAACCTTTAGATTACTTGTTACAAAACTTGCCCTGTAAAAATCATAAATATGTGGGCAGTGTAGGTTGTAAAATTGCCACAATTCTAGAGCAACAGGCCGATATCTACGTTGCTCTTTCAGGAAAATCTGCCCCTAAAGATTGGGACATAGCAGCACCAGAGCTGGTTTTAACAGAAGCTGGTGGTCAATTTACTCACTTTGATGGCAGTTTGTTGCAATACAACACAGGTGACATTAATCAATGGGGTGGCTTGCTGGCCAGTAATGGGGAACATCACCAAGAGCTATGTGAGACAGCAGAAAAGTTGATATCACAGTTTGCCGAAAAATACAAGTCTGAATATTAACAAATGTGAAGATTGACCATAACTAAAATTATATTTTTCAAGTTACTGTGTGTGAGAAAATGTAAAAATCCTGTGCTATATTCGAGGATATAAAGATTATTTTCGGCTGAGTAACTCCTTTAGGTTTCTAAAAAGCATCTCTCCGAATTTAACTCTCTACACTTGTCGGAATTCGGAGACATTGTATGTCAATTTACGTCGGTAATTTATCCTATCAGGTGACTGAAGAAGACCTGAGGATGGCTTTTGGTGAATATGGGAAAGTTAATCGTGTTCAGTTACCCACCGACCGGGAAACAGGTCGTCCCCGTGGTTTTGCGTTTGTAGAGATGGAATCCGAAGCAAATGAAACCGCCGCCATTGAAGCTCTTGATGGTGCTGAGTGGATGGGGCGTGAGTTAAAAGTAAACAAAGCTAAACCTCGTGAGGATGCAGGTCGTCCCCGTAGTGGTGGTAACTGGGGTGGTAACCGCCGTGGTGGTGGCGGCGGTGGTGGACGCTACTAAGCCTTAACTATGGCCTGAATATTTGCATAATTGTCACAATTCCTCTCATTGTAAGCTTAGTTTACAGTGGGGGGGATACTATTATTTATAGTCTCGTGGCTCGCGGAACTAACGACGATCAATAGATGTTTCCTTGTATACTCTGCAACTTCTGGCTGAGGATTATCACAAAAAATGTTGCGTGTTTATCATCTTTTTCTTGGTGTTATTTTATTGGCCTTGACGCCAGTGGGAGTAAAAACTCTGCTCCCCAGGTTTTCTGGTGAGGTTGTAGAAAATCAGAGTCCTGGAGCAACAGCAACTCAAAGCAAATCTCCTCAAACCACTCCTGCAATAACTCCTACTCCCAAAGAAGGAAACACTTGGAACAAAATTTTGGGAAACACACCAATTCCCAATGGCTGGGAAGTTATACCTTGCGAGGGAAACGCTCCCCTGCTATGTATTTCCTCCCAAGGAGAACTTTTGGGTACGGTGGAAATCGCAATTTACCCGCTGAAAAATAATCCAAAATTCCAAAAAAATCTTACAGATGCCGGTATTCCAGTGGGTTCTCAGGTAGACTACCAAAGTCCTGAGTACCAACAAAAATTATTAACAGCACTCAAGGCTTGGGTTGCAGATTTAAACGCTAGTTTTGCCCAGGACCGCCGGACTAGCTACGGAAATACAATTCTATTTTCCAGCCACCCGCCACAACAGGTACCAGTTGGTAAACTTCAGGGAATACGCTACGGATTTATCGGAATTAAACCAGAAGGTGGGGTGGAAGAGCAACATATTACTCATGTTACCTTCGATGGTGAGGCTATGTATGTCATTGCCACAGCCTTTGATCCAGGCTCCATCACAGGTAAATTCGATCAACTAGAAGACCTGGCAATTTTTCAACCTTATTTGTCAGCGATTATAGCTGATTTAAAATTACCAAAAAATTAACGAGATTGTTTTAGACAGCAGTTAGGGGCTTGTCCTTGTTCTTATTTATCAGTTACTAGCCCCACCCTATAGACGGACGGATGGGGAATTGCCCGAGGTTAGTTAAATTTCAGCCACAGCGCGTTCAATCAAGCGCCGCGCTAAGGTTTGCGTCCCTGTGTGTTCGTAGTAATTGGTGGCCACATCTAAGAAAGCAGCCAAGTAGTCTAACTTATCATCAGCCAGTTGAACAAAACTTTGCAAATTGCCCACTACTTTTTGTGGTGTTAAGTCATTTTGGGTAACTAACCCACTCATCCAACCTTTAACTGAATCAAAGCTTTCGCCAATAAAGTTTAATTTACCCCCAGCACTGTTACCTGGAATTGCATCTTGGATACCTTGGAAAGTTGTATTTTGTTCTAACTCATGGGGATTGATTTGATTCAATCCAGATAACACCTTATGAATGAAGTCTGGCCCTAGGGGTATTAAACCATCAACACACACTAAAGCTACCATTCGTATTAAAGACTCACCACTATACTCACCTAAAGAAGCGACAAAATCGCCAATGCTGTCTCCCGGAATGCCGTTAATTTGGCAAAAGGCTACTAATTCAGCCACTAATTTCAGACACAAATCAATAGTTTGGGCTTTGTCGGCCTTAGGAGTTAGGGCGTTTAAAAAACCGAATAAAGGAATTTTTTCCCCCACTTTGTTAGCCAATGCAGCTGCACCCAAGGCTTTATCTGTCCTGTCAACAGTTTGATAAAGCCACATTGCTCGTTGGTATCCTTGGGAGCGATCATTGTAAAGGTGTATCGCTCTTTCACCAATTTGCTGAATTAAATCTTCGTCGCTTTCACCCGTCACGGTTTTAATGGTGTTGACAAAGCCTACAGTGTTTTGCCACTGACCAGGAGCAACAAAATCTAGTGAGTTCAACATGGAAACAGTCAAGCCGCTAGTTGGTAATTCATCAACTAACTCAAAAATCGGTTTGCTCATCAGTATCTTCCTATTTAGAATTGTTCAACTTATTTCAATGCAGCTAGACCATTAAGATTAAACTTTTCAATCCAATCTGCGCGATCGCTGGCAGTAAATGACGGATCACGGGATAATACTTTTACTTGATAACGATTATTCACCAAAACTGCTGTTTGAGTATTACCAATTTCCCGGGCTGGATAACCTGCAATGGTTTTGGTGCTATTGGAATAACTTGCGGCTGTTGCTGGTGTACTACTGGTATCAGAGACCGCTAGCATGGCTAAATCTTTGCCATCTTTTTTTAACTTGGCCTCGGCAAAACCTTTTTTCTCTTGGGTAAATACTCTCTCATAGCCATTTTCACCGTTTGGAAAGAATTGATTAAATTCTGAACCTTGGGTAGCAGTTTTAACCACTGCTTGACCGCTTTTTTGTTGAGTACTTTCTTTTTGTACCTCGTCAAAACGACCCGGTGCTTGTGGTGTACAAGCAGTAGTCAGTAGTAAAACTGACAGTAGCAAACTAGCTAAAATTTTAGACACGCGAGAGAAATTCATCTTTGGCTATTCCTTGTTTTTCTTGTACCCCACAAAGTGAGGTGGTCAGATTACTAATATTTCTACTCCAGACTCAAGACAAAGAACGGTGTGCTAGCACAGCATAGAATGGATCCCCTCCCCCAACACCCAACCACTTTAAAAAATTCGGTATTGTCGATTTATTAACAATTACCTCTGGAACTGTAAATCCAGGTACAGAGGTAAAGTAGTGCTTGACTAATTCCACCCTAGTTGCTTCTGAACCATCTCGCCAGGCTTGAATCGCTTTTTGGAAAAACATCCGATTAGAAAAGCTGATAATTGCTACACCACCGGGTTTGAGAATCCGATGAATTTCTGAAAATATCGCCTCTGGATATTGCAAATATTGTACAGAAACGCAATTCAACACGGCATCAAAACTTTGGTCTGGTAGGGGTAGTTGAGGATGAAGATTCAGATTTTGTACAAAGTAATGATTTAAACGGGAATTACGAGCTAACTCCTTAGCGTTGAGTCCGTGTCCCTCAACATGGGCAAATTCCATCTCTTCCGGGAGGTGAGAAACCCAACTGCTCATCATGTCAAGTATACGAGCATTGGGGCTTCCGGGATTGTGCTTTGCACAATCCCGGAGGCGATCGCGATATAAATCCGTTAGCTGTTGAATAAATCCTTCATCCACATGGGTGACGAAACGGGGATAGTCGTAAAATAACTGATCATCTGTATCGTCTAACTTCTGGCGTTCCTCTGGTTTCAGCTTCATGAATTATAAATGTTTATATTGCCGGACTTTTCTGCTCAAAAGGGAATTTTTAGGTAATATCTGTATCTTAATTAATTTCTAAACTAGAAATCACCACAGGTTGAATATTAATTGAATGTTGTATAAATTTCGTTTATTAGCACCTATTTGGCAGCAAATCCGCCTTTCCTCGGTATTCCCTTATATCAGTTTGCTGCTGTGGATACTCCCCTTATTGCTATTTACTTCTGGGGAGAATAGCCTGATGGCTCATGATGAAGGTCTTTACGCTCGGCGATCGCGTGTTATGTTTGAATCTGGTGATTGGATAGCCCCTTGGGGTGCTGTTCATCACAAAACTCCGGGACCTTATTGGCTAATTGCCATTTCTTATCAGCTATTTGGTATCAGTGAAGCTACTGTCAGGCTGCCGAGCATGATTACTGGTATTCTCAGCATATTCCTGGTATATGAAATCGGTAAAATTATCCTCAATAAAAAATTAGCTTGGCTAGCAGGGTTAATTTTAACTGTACAATTTCTCTGGCTACAATATTGCCGCTTAGGTACACCGGATGTACCAATGATATTTTTGGTATTGTTAGCTATTTTAGCTTTGCTGCAAGCTGAACTACATTCTCCATGTCAATATCGCTATTTTTGGGGTTTTATTGCTGGTTTTAGCTGGGGTTTAGGCTTCTTAGTCAGAAGCTTGATGATTTTTTTGCCAATTATGGCTTTATTACCTTATTTAATTGGAGAACATCGGCGTCATCGTCATCTTAGCAACTGGAGTTTATATTTGGGTTTTGTCGTCGGTTTAATTCCTACTTTCGGTTGGCTATGGCTCAACTGGATGCGCTATGGCAATGATAGTTATGAAGAACTATTCAGGTTTGTTTTTGAGTTGGGATCTAATGAGCGTGCTGGAAATGGAATCATCTTTTATTTGTGGAATGTGCCAATCAAAGCCTTTCCTTGGTTTTTTTTCAGTGTTTTAGGCTTAGTTTTGCTTTTGCGTCGTCCTATTCCTCGCTATCAATTAATATTAGTTGGCTTTCCACTGGTGCTGTTTGCTGAACTCAGTTTTTTCTCAACTCGTTTATCTCACTATAGTCTTTGCCTTTACCCTTTTATAGCTTTGCTGGCGGCTGTGGGTTTAACTTGGTTGGCAGGATGGCCATATGGGGAATTAATCAGAAGAATTGCTCGTATTCTCAGCTATACCTGGGGAGGATTGGGTGTTTTATTGGTAGTACTAGGAATAATTATTTTCATTTGGATAGATGATGTTGAGGTTCGTAAGTACGCCACTATCAGTTTAATTATGGGATTGGCTTGGTTAATGTTGCCTATAGTGTGGATTGGTCGTTACCACTTACAGCAAAAGTTCCTCACACCTGCCCACTGGCTAGCGGGTTGGTTAATTCCTTGTTGGCTGGCTTTAGCCCTGGCTGGTAGTCTGGGATTGCTAGGTGATTATAACCCTGATGTCAGGGTTTTTCTACAACAGCCTGCCATCGCATCCATTGTGCAAAATCATCCAATTTATTTTTTGCAGATAGAGGGAAAAACTGGGGTATTACTTAATTTCTACACTCCCGTTCATGGTCAACCAGTCAATTCAATTAATCAATTACCTGCTTTTAGCTATGCTTGGATTTCTGCAAGTCAAGCGCCGCAATTAACCACACCATACCAAGTAATTGGTACTGTCCAAAAACACCACTTGATTCAAGTTTTTTAAAAAGCCTTGTAGAGACATTCCATGAAACATCTCTACATTTTTTCCCAAATATATCTCTCCAAAATATAGTGGGAGCTTGAGAAACCTTGAGCCGGGGTATAAAACATCTATCAAAAGCCTTTATCCCTGGGTTTCTTGTTTTAAATATTCACGAATTGCCTCTCTAATCAAGTCGTTAATTGACCTTTCTGTTTCAGAAGATTTCTGTTTTAATCCTTCATACTCTTTGTCGGATAGTCTCAGGTTATATCTTTGCATCATCCCGCATTCGTGTTAATATCGGATTATTTTAACACCACAAAATCAAAAACTCCAAAAACAAAACCCGTGTGCTCAAAACTAAACCACGACAACTGAAGATATGGGGTTGTACTGAAAACTTTCCCAAGCCCTAAGCCAATCCCAGCTTTTTTGGGCAGAAAAACGTTGCCTAGTGTGGCTTGAGCACACCTAGCAACAATAGTTTACAATCCTGGCTTTTCAAAGCCAGAAGAGTTCAGTTCCGGCGTTTTTTGGTGGTAAATACAGTAGTAAACATCATCAACATACCGCCTAGGAGAATAGCGATGGCAACTCCCCCTGTAATTAAGTCAAGTAAACTGCTGTTCTCCATAGTTCAGTTCTCAAAAATTAATTAAAAATCTACTCCTCGTTTGAGTTCTACACCTTGATTGGCATAATGTTTGTGACAGTATACCTCAGAGTGAACGCTAGCTAAATCAAAATAAGCTGGTTGTTGTTGACAGCGACCAGTGATAATCACTTCAGTATCCCGGGGTTTGCGAAGTAAGGCTTGGACTATAGGTTCAACAGGAAGTAGTTCTAGGTCAACTGTGGGATTAAGTTCATCGAGAATGATAGTTTTATAGAGTCCGGAGGCAATGGCGGTTTTAGCGATTTCCCAGCCTCTTTCGGCTTCTACATAGTCTAATTCTTGGCGGGAATTGCGCCAAACGATGGCATCTCGACCACAACGTTGATGATCTACTACTTCTGGATATGATTGCTGTAAAGCAGCGATGGCTGCGTCTTCTGTGTAGCCACTTCCACCTTTGAGCCATTGCATAATTAACACCCGGGTAGACCCGGGATGATTGATTCCCCTACCAATGGCTTTTAAGGCTTTTCCCAATGCACTGGTAGATTTACCCTTACCAGCGCCCGTATAAATTTCAATACCTTGCAGAAAGAGTTCTTTTGCCGTGGGGTGGTCTTGGGGTTTCATTTCCGAGTGCAAATCGGCAATATCTAGTAAATCTTGGGGTGCAGCGCGTCCAGTGGCGATGATTTCTAGTTCCCGGGGTTTGGATTTCAATGTCCGTACTACTTCATCTACTGGGAGCAAACCCAAATCTAAAACCGGGTTAATTTCATCTAAAACCACCACCGAATATAAACCGGATGCAATAGCTCCTTTGGCTACATCCCAACCCCGCGCTGCTTCTTCTCGGTCAAAGGTGATAATTTCCTCTGGCCCAAAAAATTCTGCTCTCCCTGTGCGAACCTGATCAATTAAATGGGGAAAACCACGCTGTAAAGCTGCAATAGCTCCGTCTTCGTCATAATCACGTTCTGGTCCTTTCAAAAAGCGCAATAGTAAGACGCGGCTGGAATCGCCCGGTGTATTTATTCCCAAGCCAATTGAGCGCAAAACCACACCCAAAGCTGCTTGGGACTTACCTTTGCCCACTCCGTCGTAAACGTGAATTTGACCAATGAGCCTTTCAGGCCGCACTTGAGCGGTGCGAATACCGATGCCGTTCCTTGTCATCTTTTCAAAAGCTGTAACGTGCCAGGCTCTAATTTTACCTTGAAGAGCATAAGATTCTCAATGTATCATGAGCCAGATCTAGCCTTGTCATCATCAATGAGGTTATACTGGCACACCAAGATTGCTATCAACAATAACCATGAGATAATTGATTATACGGATTTTAGATTTTGGATTGTTTTTTGATTCGAGTCAGGTTGCCATATCGGCTCATCAATCTCAAATCCCCAAACTGTGATTTTTTTTTGGGTAGTATCAATCTAAAATTCCAAATTGCCTGACGGACACTTGCTCATGTTAACCTTTACTATTGATACTTTATGCTTGGACTTGGAAATATCACTATTCCTAGAATCCTGCCTTTGGGCGTAATTTTGCTACAAGTTTTGTTTTTACTGGCTGCTATTCCTATCGAAGGATACATTTTGCACAAAAGCCTCAAATTTGACAAAAAAACTAGTATTTTTTATGCCATATCCATAAATCTTTTTTCCAGCACTATTGGTTGGATTTTATTTTTTTTCCTAGAACCAATCTTACCTATAGATTTCAAATCAGAATTAATCAGTTATGTATTTTTTCATACTTTCCGCTCACAGCAATCACAAGCTCTGTTGATTGTCACTGCTTTTATAATTTTCTTTTTAACATTCATCATGAAATTTTTTCTTTTAAAGTTTTTCATGATTTCATTACAAGAAAATTTCTTTGTCAACTATAAAATACCAGAAGATAATCGATTAAAATGGCAACGTAACAGTGGCTTAAAATTACAAAATACTAATTTAGTTACTAGTATATTAATAGGCAACTCACTGAGCTACACGGCTATTAGTATAATTATTTTATTGAGCAGAAAATAGAAATAATTGCCATTTTTACCGATTAAATAGACATTGATACACAAATAGAAATTGAGTGAATAAGAGGTGTGAAGGATGCAAACTTTATTTAAGGACATTTTATTATTTTTTGGTTTTTTTGTGGGGATTTTTGAGGGAATTAAAAAGTTACTTGTTCCTACCAAAGCTTATTGTTGGCAGACATTTATTTATTTGAGTATTTTTTCTTGGGTACTTTCATTTTTAGCTGTGGGTTATGTCAAAAATTTCATAGCCTTTTCAGGCTGGTTATTCTTAATTGCCGGTACAGCTTGGTATACAACTGATGATCCTTTAAGAATTCCCGGTACTTTTATGCCAGTGGGAGCAGTCATAACTGGATTTTTAGTCAGTGTTTTTGCATTTGGTCATCCAGAAAATATAATTACACCCAGAACAATTATCCTCTGGCCAACAATATCTGCAATAATTACCGCCATTCCAGAATTTATTGAAGGTAGTGATACCAGTACTACGGCGAAAATTCCTAAGCCAGAAGTTCGGGAAGAAATTATAGTTTTGGTAGCTAGCTGTATGCTACTCAGCTGCTGGATTCAGTTTTACTTTGTTATGGATAATTGGTTAACACAATATCCCAGCTTACTCACAGATAATTTTGAGCGTAGTACTTTTGTTGTCAGAATGGCAGAACCAGAAATAGATACAAAAACAAAACCAGAAGTACAAAAAATCCCTAGAAATGGTGTTGCCATCCTCGATACAATGCAAATAAGAGTACAGCAAGAATTAAATAAAACACCTTGGTCACAAGTGGAAAAATGGTTGCTAGAAGCAACACAAGAAGTAAAAAATTTGGGGAATGAAGTAATAAATCAAAAGCTGGGAAAATATGAAGAAAGAAAATTATGGCGTGTTGAACCGCGTGTAGCTAATATTCAATCTGGATATAGATTAGATTTACTTAGTATCTGGAAAGGTCCCAGTTCTAACTCCCAGGGGTATTATCTGCAAAAATCTTGTCGCATTGAACCAATAGCAGTATCTAACAGAACTTCTAGAATTACTCTCAACAACTTAGAAGACAAAAATACAGTTGCGGAAATTGAATGCGATGGCGCGAGTAAATTTATTGCGGGTACCCCGCCAGCGAAGCAGTGAGTAAAAGCAAGCAATCACTAATTATATTTTCTCACAAAGTGGGTTTTAAATAGTCATTGGTCATACAGCAGATTTCGTTCTTATGAACTACAAATCATAATCGTGGAAATCTTGTAGGGTGGCCATCTTCCCCGCCAATACTGTACCTCACCACACCGGAAAGTGCTATATCATGTCCGTTTTAACAACTCATGACTAATGCTAATATTTATTTGAGGAGCGCGAATTGTGCCATGGAGTATGATAGCGTACCACACTTTAGCATTGCTGATTTTTGTCTGCCAAAGATTAGCGGCATTCAAGTTAGCCTTGGTTAAGTTTGTTGATCTCAGGTCTGCATTAGTCAAATTCACCTTAGCTAAATTAGCTTGTACCTACCTTAGCGAAGCTCCTCTAAACGAGGCATTAGGAATTACTCTTCTCCCCAGGTTTGTAACTGCAAATAAACAAATAATGAGGTAACAGCTAACAGCACTGTGGCAGCGGCAGCAGCGTAACCAAAATCAAATTGTCCGAAAGCCTCTTGGTAAATGTAATAAACCAGCAAGTTAGTAGAATTAAGGGGTCCACCCCCTGTAATTACATAAACCTGCTCAAAACTCCGTAATGTAAAAATCGCTGTGGTGACAATAGCAAATATCACTGTAGGTTGTAATCCGGGTAGGGTAACGTTCCAAAACTGCTGCCAAGCATTTGCCCCATCCAGTTCTGCTGCTTCGTAGCGACTGGGGGGAATTGCCTGCAATCCTGCTAAGAATACCACCATATTAAAACCCAATTGTTTCCAAATACTTAATACAATTAGTACAGGCATTGCCCAAACTGTACTTCCTAGCCAAGGAATGGGTGCAATTCCCAATAAATTTAAAAATGCGTTGGCCGGACCATCAGTTTGGAATAACCAGCGAAAGCCTAAACCAGCAGCAACCAAGGATATAATTGAGGGCAAAAAATAGGCACTCCGTAGCAGTCCTCGCAAAGTTAAAGATTTGTCTAATAGCACCGCTAGCCCCAAGGGAATAACCAAGCCAGGAATGACCGTGGCAACGGTAAAATAAATAGTGTTACCCAAGACTTGCCAAAAATCTGGGGTAAGTAGCAAGCGCCAATAATTCTTCAAACCTACCCAAGTGGTGCCTGATGAGGTGAAGCTCCCTGTAGTAAAACTCAGGTAGAACAAATAAGCTATGGGCCAAATAATGAAGATACTTAATAAAATCAATGCCGGCATCAGAAAAGTCCAAGCGGCAAATGTATCATTATCTAACCAGGACTTGGTATATGTTTTTGGCATTATAATCTTTCCTCTTTACTATTATGACTGTTTGCCCTGATTCTACCGTTAGTCTGGTTTTTCCCAGTATTAGTAATTGCCATTCCCCAAGCAGTCCTTTAAAACTGGGAATTATGGCTTCTGGTAGTGGCAGTAATTTTGACGCCATTGCCCAAGCGATCGCAGATGAGCAACTAAAGGCTCAAATTCAAGTTTTAATTTATAATAACCCCTCAGCTAAAGCTGCCATCCGAGCGGATCATAGAGGTGTAGAATCTGTATTGTTGAATCACCGCGACTACATTAGCCGCGAAGCATTTGACAGTGAAATTGTCCAGACTTTGAAGCAATATGATGTTGATTGGCTGATTATGGCTGGTTGGATGCGTCTAGTGACACCGATATTAATTGATGCCTTTACAGACAGGATCATTAATATTCATCCTAGTTTGTTGCCTAGTTTTAAAGGTATTAATGCTGTACAACAAGCCCTAGCATCTGGAGTGAAAATTACTGGCTGTACAGCACATTTAGTTTGTTTAGAAGTGGACAGCGGCCCTATATTAATCCAAGCTGCTGTGCCGGTGTTAGTAGATGATACTTTAGAAACGCTCCACGCTAGGATTCAAATTCAAGAACACCGCATTTTACCACAGGCCATCGCACTGGCTGCAGCAAGAGTTAATTAAGGCTGCTGGTCATATCAATTTAAACTCGGCGTAATTTCCAGAAACAGCTAGAAATCCAATTTGTGACCATGTGGGCAACAATTGGCACTAACAAGTTACCAGTAAACAAGGCACTAAAGGCTAAAATTAACCCAATGATAGTTGCCCAAATCACATAAGGCCATTGTTGAGGACTGCTGAGATGTAAAACACCAAAGGACAGACTAGATACAATCACAGCTACATTATCTAAGCCCAAAGCTGGCAGCATCACACCCCGAAACAATAATTCTTCACTTAACCCTGGGAGTAAGCCTAACCAAATCAAGTCAGGTAAAGCTAAAGGCTTGATGACTATATTGAGATAATAGTCCGCACTTTTACGGTAGGGAGGACAAAGGCCATAAGCTAAACCACTTAAGATTGTGATGATTAACCCTAGCCCTAAGCCTAAGAGTAAATCTGTTGGTGACCAGTACCATCTAAAAAGGTAAAAATTTCCATAGGCTAACCATACCCTAGCGACTATCCATAACAGAATTGCAGTCACTCCCATAGCTACTAATACTTGGGTGCGTGTCAAGTATGGGATTTCTGGTTCTTGATTTTGTTGTTCAACCACGAGTTTTTGGGTAATAGGGACTGGGAACTGGGGAACTTAAAGAGTTAGTGGCTTTAATGACGATATTTTAGGACTAAGGGCAAAGGGATTTATCCCTGCTTTGTCAGCTACTAATACACCTACTGCCTCTAAATATGAGTTTACCTGTATAGCAGTTATTCCTAAAGCGTGGGGGGGAACTTGGATGATGGTTTGATTTTCTTCCACAGTAATAATTCGGCATTGCCTTTGGTTTAAACTGATCAAGGCGCTGCTACCACAACAGTTTGCAGGTGCAATGATTGCATCTACTTGATCTGCCCAAATATCATCTGCTAAAGATGTAATTGACTCTTTTTCTATAATAAATTGTGGAGCGCGACTTAAACCCACAAGAATACATGGTAAAAAAGTATAACCTATTTCTTCGGCTGCGGAACGAGGCGATAAATTAGGTTCTGGGGGTGAGCTCGCTATAGCTGGAGAATGGGCGCAGGGAATTTGAAAGGTTCGCACTATTAAATGGCTGATTACGGCTTCTGCTCCGGCTAAGGGGTCTACACCTTGGCCACGACGATAGTTTTCTACTGTTGCTTCATCTATATCATCGGGGAACCGGGCTACAACTGCGATCGCTTCTGCATTGGCTTTGTTAATTAGTACTTCAGCCGCCCTGAGCAAACTATCGGGGTTACCAATTGTTCCCCAACTTGCTCCTGATGGTGACGTACGTAATTGCACATTTAAAGGTGCGTCAGTAATTACATAATCTGTAAGGGTTAAACCAAGAGTAGCTCTCACTGCGTCCGCCGCTTGTAGGTTTCTTAGCCGCAGTGCTGATTCAATGCCTTGATCTAAAAGTAAACCTATTCTATTATTACGCACGGGACGTAAACCCCAGGATCCAGAGGCGAATTGATCAAGTGCGTAACCTTCAACATAAAAAGTGTTGGGGAGGTTCCAGTACAAACTGGCCGCATTGAGGACATTGGGGTGGGTGATTAGGCGATCGCACACCTGTGAGATAACCTTAGCCACTGGTAAAGCATCACCAGCATAACCCCCAATGGCTGCCCCCACCCCAGTTGGTATAATTAAAATCGCTGTATAAGGACGTTGATTCACTCGATTAATCAAGAGTTCAAAGTCACCACCGCTTCAACAGCAACTTTTTGCTGTGTTGTGTCTACAGAAGTTATCGCCCACCGCAGAGGTTCACCTTGCTTTTGCAATTCTGCTTCAATTGCTTTTTGCAGCTCACTGGGAGTTTCTTGCCAGTCAACTTCTGCGGTAATAAAATGAGTTGTCATCCCGATTATTCCTTTATATTTCCAGTTTCTAGAATAGCTGATGTTAGTTACCCATTATTAAATAAGTTTAACGTCAATTTGATGAACTCCTCCCTTATAACCTTTGTTTCTGCAACAGCGACAAAGAACAAGGCAAAAAATCAAGGTTTTATCCCCCTCTCCTTAGTCAGGAGAGGGCTGGAGGTCAGGTCAAAACAACACTTATCGAGATCACGTTAACTTTAGGTTACTAATAACTCAACACCAACTTATTAGCCCTTACCAAATTGCAACTGATAAACTATTTCTTCCTTCTCTGTTTCCACTTTCAAATCAGAACGGGGATAAGCAACACACAGCAAAGCATAACCTTGTTTTTGTAGGTCTGGACTAACCCCCATCCCATCAGTTTGATCTACAGTTCCCTCAGTAATTAGAGCAGCACAAGTAGTACAAACTCCTGCGTGACAAGAACTGGGTAAATCTAGCCCACCGACATCAGCTACTGACAAGATAGTTTCATTTTCAGGAACCTGTAAAGTATAAGTTTTGCCTTGGTGGTGAATTTCAACGTTGTAAGTTTTTGACATATCCAAAAAAAGTGATGCCACGCACAAATTATATTGTATGAAAGTTTAAAGATATTCAGTTGATGAAAAAAATACTTTCAGGATAAAGCAAAATTGACGCAAACCTTTATAGCTAATTTTTGCCGAAAAATATTTGATAATTAAGGGAAGAACATCCCAATGGAGAACACAAAAATGCTAGAACAATACCGTCATCATGTTGCGGAACGCGCTCAACTCGGTATTCCTCCCTTACCATTGGATGCCAAGCAAACCTCAGAACTTTGCGAATTGTTGCAAAATCCGCCAGCAGGTGAAGAAGACACATTATTACATTTATTGCGTGATCGCGTACCCCCCGGTGTAGATGCAGGAGCTTATGTCAAAGCTGGATTTCTCACAGCCATTGCCAAAGGCGAAATTACCAGTTTTTTAGTTTCTCCCATGGCCGCAGTAGAATTACTGGGAACTATGGTAGGAGGATACAACGTTCAATCCTTAATCGATTTACTACAAGTTTCCGAGAATGAAGCGATCGCAGCCCACGCTGCTACTGCTCTGAGTAAAATTCTCTTAGTGTATGATGCCTTTCATGATGTTTTGGAATTATCCCAAAGCAATCCTTACGCCAAGCAGGTAATTGAATCCTGGTCCAATGCGGAATGGTTTACCAGTCGTGAGAAACTAGCAGAAGCTATCACAGTCACAGTATTTAAAGTCCCTGGGGAAACCAATACCGATGACTTATCCCCAGCCACCCACGCCACCACAAGGCCGGATATTCCCTTACACGCCTTAGCTATGTTAGAGTCACGGCAACCAGGAAGTTTAGAAACCATTGCCGAATTGAAGAAAAAAGGATACCCCGTAGCTTATGTAGGCGATGTTGTGGGTACTGGTTCTTCCCGGAAGTCCGCCATTAACTCGGTATTGTGGCACTTAGGAAATGATATACCCTATGTACCCAATAAACGTGCTGGAGGGTACATTTTAGGTGGTGCCATCGCGCCAATTTTCTTTAACACTGCCGAAGATGCTGGTGCTTTGCCTATTCAATGCGATGTCACCAACTTAGAAACTGGTATGGTAATTACCATCCATCCCTACAGAGGCGAAATTGCCAACCAGCTCGGCGAAGTTATTTCCACCTTTACACTTAAACCGGAAACCATTTTGGATGAAGTCCGCGCTGGTGGACGTATCTCCCTACTGATTGGACGTACCCTCACCGACAAAACCCGGGAAGCCCTCAGTTTATCACCAAGTAATGTATTTATTCGTCCTCAACCACCCCACGATACAGGGAAAGGTTACACCCTTGCCCAGAAAATTGTGGGTAAAGCTTGCGGTTTACCTGGTGTCCGTCCGGGTACATCTTGCGAACCCATTATGACCAGCGTTGGTTCTCAAGATACCACAGGCCCCATGACCCGTGATGAATTAAAAGAACTCGCTTGTCTGGGTTTTAGTGCAGATTTAGTGATGCAGAGTTTCTGTCACACAGCGGCTTATCCCAAACCAGTGGACATTAAAACTCATCAAGAATTACCAGATTTCTTTGCCCAACGCGGTGGTGTTGCCTTACGTCCCGGGGATGGTATTATTCACTCTTGGTTAAACCGGATGCTGTTGCCCGATACCGTAGGAACAGGCGGCGACTCTCATACCCGTTTCCCCTTGGGTATTTCCTTCCCCGCAGGTTCCGGGTTAGTAGCCTTTGCCGGTGCATTGGGTGTCATGCCCTTGGATATGCCAGAATCAGTATTAGTGCGGTTCAAAGGGGAATTGCAACCTGGTATTACTTTACGAGATATTGTCAATGCCATTCCTTACGTCGCCATTCAGAAAGGTTTGTTAACAGTAGAAAAGAAAAACAAGAAAAACGTCTTTTCTGGGCGAATTTTGGAAATGGAAGGCTTGCCAAATTTGAAAGTAGAACAAGCCTTTGAACTCACTGATGCTTCCGCAGAACGTTCTTGTGCAGGTTGCACAATTAAGCTGAGTGTCGAGACAATTTCGGAATATCTGCGTTCCAATGTCACCCTGTTAAAGAACATGGTAGCTAGGGGTTACACTGATGCACGCACCATTATGCGCCGGGTGGCGAAAATGGAAGAATGGTTAGCTAACCCCACTCTGATGGAAGCTGATGGAGATGCAGAGTATGCAGAAATCATTGAAATTAATTTGAACGAAATCACAGAACCCATTGTCGCTGCACCCAATGACCCCGATAACGTAAAATTATTGTCGGCAGTTGCTAATGACCCAGTACAAGAAGTATTCGTTGGTTCTTGTATGACAAATATAGGTCATTATCGAGCCACTAGTAAAGTGTTAGAAGGTGCAGGTGTGGTCAAAACTCGCCTGTGGATTTGTCCACCCACCCGCATGGACGAACAGCAACTCAAACAAGAAGGTGTGTATAAAATTTTTGTAGGGGCAAATGCGCGTACAGAAATGCCTGGATGTAGTTTGTGTATGGGTAATCAAGCGCGGGTTGCAGATGGTACCACTGTATTTTCTACCTCAACGCGTAATTTCAACAATCGCATGGGTAAAGATGCGCGAGTTTACCTTGGTTCCGCAGAATTAGCCGCCGTTTGTGCGTTGCTGGGACGCATTCCCACAGTGCCGGAATATTTAGATATTGTGGCGGAAAAAATTCATCCTTTTGCTGATAATTTGTATCGGTATTTGAACTTTGATCAAATCGTCGGTTTTGAGGATGAGGGTAGGGTGATTAGTAAGGAGGAACAGGCAGCTTTGGTATAATTTGCCCTAGGGTGGGTCTGGATAGACTCACCTGAACGTTATAACAGTTGATTGCTAGGCCAAGCAATGCCAGCAAAGGTCTCTACCATGACGGATTTAAAAACGCTTTAGTTAAGGATGGTTTGCAGATAATTCGTGATCCTTACACCATTAGATATGAAGGACTAAAACTATTTGGTGATCTTGCCGGAAAAAAGTTATTTTCTGCACAAAAAGAGGACACTAATATTGTAGTTGAAATTAAAAGTTTTTTGAGTCTGTCCCTAATGAATGAGTTTCAATGTGCTTTAGGCGGATGTATTTTATACCCTACACTGCTACGACAATTACATCCTAACTATTGTCTTTACTTAGCTATTGAACAAGAGGCTTATGAAACATTTTTTCAAATGAAAGGTATTAAACTCGTAATAGAAGAATATAAAATTTTAATAATTGTAGTTAACATTTTTCAAAAGGAAATTTTTCAATGGATAAATTCAATAATTATCGTGCAGTTATCAAAAAAATATGGTTCTTCGGTACTTTTTATGGAGAACCCAGTTCAAAATCATTGAAAGTCTTATTGTGTTGGCGTTTCATTGAAAATATTTGGCATAATTGTTTATAAACTTACCCCGTAAGGGTTTTGTTGTTATCAATCCTCGATTACCATAAAATCTACGCAAGAAACAAAAATATTAACAGAATATGATCAAATAGCTAGTCAAACTCCTAATATTTGTGGAGTTGACACAGTGTTGTCCTTTGGTTAAGAAAGACATCAGTATTTGTGGTTCGATGTGGGTTGGAATGAAAGAAAACGAGTGAAGGCAATTACCCTTTATGTTCGCAGTAAAAATGAAATGCTAAGATTTACATTGAAAAGGATTGGACTAAGGAAGGAATTGCTACTGAGTTATTAAGGGAAGGTGTACCAAAAGAAGATATTGTTTTAGCTTTTCATGATCCAGAAAATCGTAAATTAACTGAGTTTGCTGTGACTTAATACTTTCTTTTCATCCTAAACTTAATGTATAGAGAAACAAAAATGAACTTTTACACATAGGCAATTTGGTTTTACCGATGAGGAGATTGAAGGTTTGTTAAGGTAAATAGTACCGGGTTTTGCACCTCAACACAACCTATAAATAAATATAAATCTTTTGTTAAATGAGGGTTTTAGATTTTAAAATATCTCGGTTTACAATATTATTTCAAATTAATTTGAAACTTGATAAAATCCTCGGTTTTGAGGATCAAGGGTGAGTTGTTGCTGTGGAAGATATGCCCAAGCTTGAAGATATTTTGGGTATGTCAGCAGCAAGAAAGCAGATTATTGATTGGGGTGGGCAAAGCCCACCTAATACTAGAGGATTTCTCAAAGAACTTGTTGCTTTACCCCTATCAAAAATTCAACTAAATTGTACGTTGTTGGCTTAAAGCTTGATAAGAAGCTTGGAAATCATCAACAGTAATCTTGATCGCAGCAGTATCTGTTTCACCTTGAGACCTAAACCGACGAATTGCTTCTACAGCGGCCTGATTGCATAATAATACCAAATCTGCGCCATTCCAACCTTCTGTCATGTTAGCCCAATGTTCCAAGTCCACATTTAACAGAGGTCTGCCCTGATTGTAAACTTGTAAAATCTTTAACCGACTATCTGAATTTGGTAAATCTACCTTCAATTGCAAATCCAACCGTCCTGCCCGTAATAAAGCAGGATCTATGGCATCAGGACGATTAGTAGCCCCAATTACCAAAATGTTAGACCCCGATTCTAAACCATCTAACTCCGTCAGTAATTGCCCTACCACCCGGTTACTTACACCAGAATCACCAGTGTAAGTCCCCCGTGCTGGGGCTAATGTATCGAGTTCATCGATGAATATAACACAGGGGTCTGCTTGTCGGGCTTTAGCAAATAATTCTCTTACCGCCTGTTCACTGGCTCCGACCCAACGGCTGAGCAAATCTGGGCCGTTAATACCAATAAAGTTAGCTCTAGCTTGGGAAGCCACGGCCTTAGCTAGTAGTGTTTTACCAGTACCCGGAGGGCCCCATAACAATATTCCTTTTGGTGCTTTGGCTTTCGTGCGTTTGTATAGTTCTGGATACAGTAAAGCCCCTTCCACTGATTCCCGCAAGGTTTGCTTAATGGTTTCTAAACCACCAATATCTTCCCATTCCACATGGGGCACTTCCACCTCCATACTGCGAAGTACTGCTGGTTTAATTTCTTTGAGAGCCTGCAAAAAATCAGATTGCTGTATCGTCATGGTCTCTGGAATTTGCATTTCAATAGAAGGGACTTGACGACGCAAGGCTGAGTAAGCTGCTTTTTGACAAACAGCTTTCAAGTCAGCCCCCACAAATCCCACAGTGCGCTCGGCAATAAATTCAAGATTAACTGTATCGTCCAACGGCATGGCGCGAGTTAGAACTTCCAGAATTTCTTTGCGCCCATTGCTATCTGGAACTCGAAACTGGATTTCTCTGTCAAAGCGTCCGGGACGACGTAGCGCCGGGTCAAGATAGTCAGGACGATTAGTGGCCGCCAGTAAAATCACGCCTTTGTTCTGAGAGAAGCCGTCCATTAAGCTTAGTAATTGTGCTACCAAGCGCTTTTCTACTTCTCCCTCCACAGCACTGCGGTCGGGGGCCAAGCTATCAATTTCGTCAATAAAAATAATACAGGGAGCGTTTTTGGCAGCTTTTTCAAAAATGCTCCGCAGTTTTTGCTCTGCTTCACCGTAATATTTAGTAATAACTTCTGGCCCCACAAGAGCAATGTAGTTAACCCCCAGTTCTTCAGCTAATGCGCGAGCGGTCAATGTTTTGCCAGTTCCTGGCGGTCCAACTAACAATACACCATGTGTAGGTTCTAATCCCAACTTAACCAGTAGGTCAGGACGTTTTAAAGGAATCGCAATCAATTCTTTGAGTTCTTTCAACTCTTGACCCAATCCCCCAATATCTTTTAGCGTCATACCTGAATTAGCTTCAGGTTGTTCCACCGGTTCAGATGAGCCTGCTTCATTAGGCGTAGGGGGGGGAGTACGAATTGAGGTGGTACCAACATTACTAGTTCTATAATTAGTACGGGGAATATTACCTGCTCTGGGAATATTATTTAAGGAGCGTGAGTTAAATTGCACATCTGTTTTGATTTCTCCCTTTTCAACTTTTTCTTCTAGAGTTTTGACCAATTCTATGAACTGCTCAAACCCCTTGAATAAATCACTCATAACATTCCTCTCAAAATGAAGCGAGATATCTATATTATTCTGATGCTACATTCAGCTTAAATTTGATGTTGATTAATCAAAGTCAAATAAAAGATTTGCAGCTCCTTGAATACGGGCAAACGGTTCCACAGACCTAGGTAAATAAGGTAAGCGAATGATGGTTTGTTCCGGGAATAGGTTGGGATCAACTTCTACTTCTGGACTATAACGATTTTGAACCACATAGCGTTGTTCGATACCCATATTTTTCAGGGACTCTGTTAAACGTACGTGTTCAGCTATAATCGCAGGTTCAGCCTGAATTATACCTATAAATTGGGTGTGCTGTGGGTTTTTCAATTTCTTTTGGGCTTGTACAACCTGTTGACGTAGATGACGCAAGCGCCCAATTAAATCAACTCGACCTAGGACATTTTGATACTTTATCCATAGCTTAAATATCCACGACAACCAATCTCCTAAAGCAGATGGCATTGCCAAAAATTGTAGCAGATGCCCTGTGGGAGCAGTATCTAAAACAATCAAATCTTGCTGGTTGCTATCCAATAAGTCCATGATCGTGATTAGGGATAGTATCTCATCAATCCCTGGTAAAGCTTGAGACATGATTTGTCGCCAAGCTCCTGGAAGATAAGCAATATCTACTGTGCTATTGGTTTCTGTACCCTGACCACTAATCATATCTGCTAACTCCCAGAGATAGTCCGTACGAAACTGATCTAATATTTCATCAGCATCAATTTCTTGTCCGGTTAAATTAGTTGCTAATAATGAGGGTTGATGTCCCAATTTTTGTCCAAAGGCATCTCCCAAGGAATGGGCAGGATCTATGGATATTACACGAATTTTCTGTTGAGGATGACGATTAGCTAAACCCCAGGCTAAAGCTGCGGAAACTGTTGTTTTGCCAACTCCGCCTTTCCCACCCAGGATAATTAATTGATATCCTGCGTCTACAAAGTCAATAAAGCTTGGGGGAATTTTACTAGGCCATTGAATTATTGGCGGTGAAGAAAGTTCAACTGTATCGATTTGTTCGAATTTTTCTATTAGTGCATCTAATGCCAAGCCACCTAAGGGTTGTTTAGCTTGTTGTGGCACGAGAAAAACAGGTTCATTGTCGGCAATTCTTAAGAATTTATCAATTAAATTCTGTTGCTCTGTGTAGCGGTCAGGATCTATCTCTTTATTTGTAATGATCCGATTGATGATAATTCCGGCTGAATGAATATGAATATTGCTTAAATTCTCTAAAAATCGTTCAGTTTCTGCTAAACACATAGGTTCAGCAATTGTTACTACCAAACAACCTGTAAATGTCTGATCTTGCAGCAGTCTTCTCCCTTCTGCTAGTTGAAAGTGCATATCAACTAGAAACTTGTCTACTTCATCATCGGTGTAGCTACCCGCAAAGGTTTCTGTGATGACACGATGTTTTTCTTGAAACAAGTCAAATGAATTGAGAATGACATCAAAGAAATCTTCTAATTTTAATAAATTCAATGTATGGCCTGAAGGAGCCATGTCAAGCACTATACGATCTACAGCTTTTTCAGAAAGTAGACGTTGAATTTCTAACAATCCCATTAATTCATTTAAGCCAGGCCAATTCAAATCCCAAACTGGAGCTAAATCTTCTCCGTCTGCTAAACTACCCCGCTCAACCAAAAGTTCTAAAAATCGACTATATTTTGCTCTAAATTCCACTAACAATTTTTGAGCATCTAAAGCTCGAACAGTCAAATTAGGCAGATCTGTTGATGGTGAAGCATGATCTTTTACTTCTGAAAGTAATACATCTCCTAAAGAATGTGCAGGATCTGTAGAAATTAGCAAAATCCTTGATTCTGGGAACTTTCTTGCCCAATATCGAGCGAAACCGCAAGAGACAGTAGTTTTACCAACTCCACCTTTGCCGCTAAACATGACTAAGTTAAGTGAATCGTACTGGTCCATAATAAATTTAAAACTATCACGTTAAAAATCAATAAATTTAATCAAATAAAGTGGTAAGGCGGTAGAGAATCACTCAATAATAAATCCCACCGGGGACAAGCATTCTCCCAACTTAACCTTTCATCCAAGAATAGATTTTTATCTTCAGTATTTACTAAAATATGAATACGGACTTCTTCTTCTTTTTCTTCAATTACAACGGGGTATTTATTGACTTTTGCAATTAAATCAATCAAAGCTTCTTTTTCTGCTGTTTGGCCAATAATAAAGTTTTGGTGATTTTGATACTGCTGCTTTTTAGCCAAAAAGTAATCTTTACCTTTTCCTTGTACTGGCATTAATTCTTCTAATACTTTAGGAATTAATTTTAAGGTAAATTGAGTTTTACCATTGATTTTTTCTAGCTGGTTACGATATTTTTCTGTATTTGCTTCTAGATGCACCAGTAGATTCTGCTCAGAATCAAAACATATCCCAAACTGCAACGGTAAAACTGTAATCTGTTGAAAAAGCTCACAAATAACTCGGTCATGACATAAGGCCATCTTGATAATCTTCTGATCATCATCTTGAAAAGACTCTAAAGTTATTCCAGGCTCTACTATGACCGAAATGTCAGTACCATCAATCAGCACTAGTTGGCTAGCAGCACCTTGTGGCAAAGTCAGCGCAAATCTCGGTTTTTCTACAAAAGCATAACTGTAAAGGTCTTTTAGTGCCATAGACTTGACTGATACTGATGTATTTTCTTACTGGTTTACTTGATAATGATATTAAGGGCTTGTAAAAAATATACCATACTTTTGGTTATTTTGCTAACTCAATATCAGAAATTTTTCGCTTCTCTTAATATAACTTTACATATTCAGTAGTAAATTTTTAACTAAATTTTTGAAGATTTCGATAATTAAGTAATTTACTGGCTCAAGAAAATTCAATTTTCATTTATATGAGCCAGAGAATTCATTGAGCCATAAAATTTTACTAATGACTTTTAATGATCATAAGCAATGTCTGTTCAACCTAACAAATCATAAACTTGAGGAAAATAGTTAAGTAAATATTTACATAACCTTTAAACATTGACAGCGCAAACTTAGTTATAATGTTGTGAAACCATCAGGTATTTTCCATGAAAAAGATTCATAAGCGTAGTATTATCAGGCCTAAGGTTAGTACTATGCCCCGGAATAGAAGTGAGGCATCAAGTCAATTAGAACTTTATCAAATGGCAACTGAAAAGGAACGTATTCAAAGAGAATTACATTTCATAAATGAACGGATGGGTGTGCTTAAGCAACGTTTGAATACGCTCAATCACCAAATAGAAGAAACGGAAAAAGCGGTTAAGAAAATGCGCGCAGCCGATGCAAGGGAGACGGAAAATTCTATTTCACCTCATGCTAATCAAGATTTTCACTCTGTTGAATCCAAGAATTACCATATCCTTGAAATTGAATATTGAGTTGGTGACATTTTTTATGCTTTTACACTCCCGCCCCAACTATAAAAATTTCTGTGTTTGGTGAGTGTAATTTTTCTTTTGCACACAATGCACAAAAGTTAGTTTTTGCTATTTTACCTCGGTATAATCAGCTCCAGTATATAGATTACAGTTATTTTTTTTCAATAAAGATTATACTGAAGCATCTCCTCTATTCCCGGGTAGCACCGCCGTGTTTTCAGTGTAATTAAGCTTCCTAAATACTCATATAGGGTGCGGTGTAGTATGTCAGATATGTTGCTTCACATATTAGGATAGCAAGACTAAATCTGGGGTTTCCTCTCCTTGAACATCTGAGTCCCCATCTTGTTCAAATTGTACTGTTGACTGAGGTTCTTCTTCTAAAGCTTCATCTTCTCTAGATTCTGCTTCCAATGCTTGCATTCTTAGTAGAATTTCTTCTTCTTGAGCCTCATATTCTTCTTCGCTAATTTCACCCATGTCAAAGGAAAGTTGCAAAGCCAATAATTGTTTATTGAGATTTTCTTGCTCATCAAATTCAGTGTTGGCTCGTTCTTGAATCTGCTCCGCGATCCAAACTACTCCGCTAATAGGACCCATTATTGGTGTTAGTAAAGCTTTCAGCAACATAGTCAAAGCTCCTATGATATTGCAAGGAAACAGGTATTTTAATAACTGAAATTGGTTTGATTATTCAGCCAGTTGGGCAAATGTATAGGGTGCAGTAAAATTGTTGTAGCGAATACGTAGGCGATCGCCAAATTGTTTATCAATGGCTTCCACACGTTCGCTAAACATAGACTCACTTTCCCAAGGAATCAAAAATGCACTGTTATAAATCATTTCTTCCGTCATCAGTTCACCTTCCATAACCTCTTTAGCTAAAGGATTGAGATGACTGGAAAAAACTTCAACTACAGCTTGTTTACGATCCAGCAAATTACTTTCAATTAACTGTCCAATATAAATCACCTCTTCGATACTTAATTGTTTTCCTGCCATCTTGTCACGTTCTTGTTTCAAGTCAGGATCAGATTCCATCATGGCTTGTAGCTCAGATTTGCTATCCCAGAAGATTTTAACGCTCACCTCTCTTTGTCCTTCTAATTTTTTGAATAATTCTTTTAATTGTTCTTTATATGGTTCTATGAGTTGCGCCTTTATTGCGTCCCAATCTGTGACAACCAATCCAAACTGCAGAGGTAGAAGAACATGAAATCCCTCTTTCATTGTTTCTTCTAAAACTTTTTCATGAGTTAATAAATTACGTCGAGAAGCCATATATTTTTCTTTACAGGCTTCTGAATATAAAAAAGTAAATCCATCAACCACTTCAGCACCAACAGGTTGTGCATCTAACCCTTTAATATTAATGGACGCAGGAATCATATCGGGAAAAATGCCATACAAATAAAGACCCATAACTACAAACTCATTTATTAATTAATTATTACGACTGATAACCTTTGATTAGACAGACTTTGATGTCAAAACTAAACGTAACTTAGCATGAATCAAATTGAGTTGAGCTAAACCTAAGTCTATTTCCCCGTCTACAACAATACCAGTGTTTAAAAGCCTATCTAATAATTCTAATATTGAAGATTGACTACTGGTTTCCCCTGGATAATAAGAACCAGATTGAGGTAACAAAGTACCAAAATCTCCTAAATCTAAATTTAGATTCGATGGCTCAATTTCAAATATCTCACAGAGGTGCAATATTTGTTCTTCTAACTTCTGCAAACTTTCCGCCGCTCGCTCTAAGTCAGATTCAGACAGCAAATCCTCTTCCATACGGCGAATTATTTGAGCCTCCATTAGCTGACGTACTAATTCTAATACAGTCAATAATAAAGGAGCCAAACCTGCTTCATTGTTTTGTTTAGAAGCTTTGGTTGGTAAATCATTAAAGTTGTCAGATGAATGACAAGGCATTTCTAAAGATACAACCTAAAGTTTGATTTTCTTGTAATGCAACTTAATCAGTTATGTTTCAGATTATGTTTCGTATATCTTACTAGGTTATGTGTTTTTTACCAAAAAATTGATTAATCGTTCACCTGGGAATCGTTATTGTTGGCAGGTAGATTTGTTTCCTCTTCTACATTGTTGGCAGATTTCAGTAATTTTATTTGTGCTTCTAAATTCTCTAAACGATGTTGCAGGTTTTGATTTTCTTCCGATAAACGTTGGGCTTTGCTGCTCAGGTAAGGATCATTTTCCCACCAATTGATACCCATCTCTTTCGCTTTATCCACGGAGGAGATTAGCAAACGAATCCGAATGTGTATCAGTTCAGTTGATGCAATGGATATAGAAATATCACCGGCAATAACAACTCCTTTATCTAGAACTCTTTCTAAAATATCTGCTAAATTCGAGCCTTGAGTAGATGTAGTAATACCTCTACTTGAGTTTGTCTGATGACGTGTTGGCAGTATAGGGGTAGAATTCACAAGCGATTCAACTCTTAATTGGTATAAACAAGGCGATTTTGCTGAAAAACAATTCGTTTTTTTAACAAGGGAAAGCATTTAATTATATGCAATCCCGCTGTTTGCTAAAGATTAGTAGTTGTAAACTTCTTTACCAAGAAGGTCAACTTTTCCTAAATCTGTCTTGTAGTTCTGTTGGAGTAGTTCAAGAAAAACATTTTTGGCTTCGCTCATAGATAAATTGCTGCGGTTACACAGAACATCTATAACAATCTCCTGAAATTCTGGATTCTGTGGCAGTGCTAAAATAGCGTGGTCTACACACACCTTAGCAATCATCAAGCAAGAGCGTAAGCCGGAGCTTTTTTCGGCTCGGATAGCGAAACGAAATGATTTTACTAACTCGACTATTAAATCTGCAGATTGTCGATCTATATTTGTTTTCTGAATTAATATTTCGGTTTGAGTTATCTCATCTGGTTCCGGCATATCAATAGTTACTAACCTATCCATTAAAGCATCTTGCGTTGCATGAACTCCGCAGTATTCTTCAGGATTGGATGTAAAGATAGCGCGAAACTGGGGGCTAACGTGTAGATATTCTGGCTGATTACTGCTAGGGGGTAGGCTGAGAATTTTTTCTTCTAAAGCTGAAAGTAAAACGTTATTAACTTCCGGGCGTGAACGGTTAAATTCATCGTAGACCAAGGTAAAACCTTCCCGACACGCCAAAGTAAGTCTAGAATCAACCCAATTTTGTCTTAACTCATCTTCTACTTTAACAACATTGTGAATGTAGTTATCCAGCAGCTTTTTACGGGTGTAACCAGTTTCACTACCAATCAAATCTGAACTTTTAAATTCGTCGTCTCCAAACAGTAACATTACTGGACTGTCGAGACGATGAGCTATGTGCAGCGCTAAAGTTGTTTTCCCAGTTCCGGCTGGTCCTCGCAAGTGAACAGGAAAACCTGATTTGAGGTAGCGTAAAGCTCTATTCGCTACTTTCTCAATGGGGGGGGTCATAACAAATTGGCCTGCACGGACACGAAGAACTGCTCTTTTATTAGAGGTGTTAGTGATGGTCATAAATCAGAGGTTTTAAACAAACTAAGCTTTTATAAGACTGTGGGATTACAAGTTGATAACAAGGCGCTACTGCGACATCGTTTCCATCTTAACTAATTTCCTGAAGTTTCCTGTTTTCCTCCTGTTTTGACGAAGATGCAATTAGTAATGGCTAGCGATTATTCGCTGGACGTGCTCAGGTTATCTATAATAATACACAAAGCACAGCAAAAATACTACTTTATTAAAAGTAGTAAGTTTACTGCTTTATTAGCTCAATGTATTTATTTTACTAAATTATCAGACTAAAAATCACTCTTTCGTTCAATTAATCTTATTAATTAACCCCTTGTATTACCAGTTATGCAACTGAAAGATAAAGGGGGTTTAGAATTTAGCCCGATTCTTTAACAGGCAAGATATGTTTACTAAAACTGAGTTAACGGACAGGTACACCGATAACACTCATAAACAAATCCTGACGGAATTGGCTTAGATCTTGCCTTTGTTTCTGAGCTTTAGCAATACGTTCTTCAGCAGTGGCTGCTAAAAAATCGTTGGTTTCTTGCTCTAGTTTTTGCTGGAACGCACGTAGTTCTGAAGCTTGTTGTTGAGCTTGAGCAAATCGCTCATTAGCGGTGGTTGCTAAAAATTCTTGAGTTGCTTGCGCTAACGAGCGATTCTCTTGATGAATTCTTTGCATTAAAGCTACAGACATGGAATTCTCCTGAGAATGATAAACTTAGGCAGTTTGGGAAGTAAGACTGTATGCCTAGTTAGGCTGACAGCTTCTGCATGTTTCAGGCGTTTTTTTGACAGAAGCTATTAAAAGTTTTTTCCCTAGTAATCCAATACAAACAAAAGTAAAGAAAAACTAGTACGAGTACCCGTCAAGATGACTTCATAAAGGATCCCATCTATAAATGTTGGTATTCTAAAAAAGGAATTACTCTTAATTAAATACCGTGAATTTAAAGATTAGATCCTTAAAGTCTTACTATTAAAGGTTTTGCGTAGAATAACTAACTAGTTATTCTACGATTGCGTTAATTAGTTATTATGCAGGAACCGCTGCGGATTGGGTCAAACCTACAGCTTCTGCATACTTCAAGTAGGTCTCTACGGAAGCGATTACAACTCTAGCTTCGATAGCCAGTAATTCGATACCAACTAAGGAAACACGAGCCCAAGCGTCAACTACGATACCTTTGTCAAGAATTCTATCGATTACTTCTGCCAAGCTAGAAGAAGAGTTGGTTTTTTCAACTGCCATATGTTTGCTCCTCGAGTGATTTATTTCAACGGTCTAAGCTATCTTATTGCGTGTGTAGAAACGTGATGTTTCTCTGACACTGATGACACTATAACAGCATAGTCAAAAAATAATCAATCCCTTGACAAAAAAAAATATACATTCGAAAATATAAAATTTTTAAAAAAAACATGAGTATATATGTTGTATAAGAAGTGTATAAGAAAGTCTCTCATTTTTATAGCAACCTCTCTCATTTTATAAATGGTTTAATAATGGTTAAACGGAGCATAATACTATCTAAATCAGGCAAATTTATTGTGTACTCTCAAGCTAATTAAAGGCCGAAATTATCTTTATACAAGGTATTGAGCTAATACAAGGCGATCACAGCAAGGGCAAAGTCAACCCACATATTTTTACCATGGTTGCTGTGACTGTTTGCTGAGTGTTAAGTTACGAAATGTTAACATTACTCATTTTGTTGGTGCTATGCTTTACCCTGTAAGCGTGCCTTTATTGGGGCAAACAACTATGACCTCACCACTGCACTTGCTGACTGACCCATTTTTGCAGCTACCAACTGATAAATCAGTGCAAGTAGTTTGGTTTACGGAATTTCTTGGCAAAAAACACATAGTTACCTACGGGAAAAATCTCGACCAATCAACTTGTGCCAAGACCACTAAACTCAGCCGCACACGAGAAGACCAGAAATCAAACCTAGTAAATCTCACTACAAATCAACCGATAATACGTGACATCTGGCGACACGAAGCGGAAGTGATTGGGTTAACGCCTGGTGTACGTGTTCCGTATCGTATTACAAGTATCTGCTCAGATGGCCTCAGTGTCAGCAGCAATGTTTTTACCCTCGCACCCAACCCAAAACCAGGTCAAGCACTGAAAATTCTCCTGACTTCAGATCATCAGTTAAAACCGATGACATCTGCAAATCTGCAAAAGGTGGTGGAAACGGTGGGACAAGTAGATGGAGTATGGTTCGCTGGTGATTTAATTAATGTAAGCGATCGCGCCTCAGAATGGTTTGATGATAGTCGGGGTGGTGCATTCTTTCCGGTTTTACAAGGTCGTGCTAATTATGAAATGACATACAATCGCGTTAAAACCATTTATACAGGTGGCGAAATTATTCAACACGCCCCTATGTTTACAGCCATTGGCAATCATGAAGTGATGGGGCGATGGGGGAGAACAGATAGTTTAAACAGCGAATTTAACGATACCATTCCCCGTGACGTCGCTCAAAAATTATACAGTGGCAAATCTTTAATAGATAATTCATTTAATACTCATACCTACGAAGAAATTTTCAGCCTACCCGAAAGTAAACCAGGTGGTAAAAAGTATTATGCCGTCAGTTTTGGTGATGTGCGTTTAGTGGTACTTTATGTTACGAATATGTGGCGTACACCCAAATTAGATACAGTACGTAAAAGTAGATATACAGAACCAGCCCAGAATTTAGATAACCGAGAAAATTGGGGTTATGGACAGTTTATTTTTGAGTCAATTGCTAAAGGTAGTCAGCAATATAATTGGTTAGAAGCAGAACTTAACAGTCTAGAATTTCAAAAAGCAAAATACAAAGTTGTCATGTTTCATCACCCACCCCATACTCTCGGTGATAACATTGTTCCTCCCTACACTAATCCAGTGCAGATCATTGAAAGTAACCAACAAGGCAAAATTACCGCAGTACGTTACGAATATCCCAAACACGCAGATTATATTAACCGTGATGTTCTCCCCTTACTAGAAGCTGCTAATGTGCAATTAGTCTTATATGGACATTCCCATTTATGGAATCGCTTTGTTAGTCCTAGTGGGATGCACTTTTTGGAAACCTCCAATGTGGGTAACTCCTATGGTGCTGCTTGGGGAAACAAAAAACGAGAAGTACCAATTGGATATCAAGAAGATTATGTTGCACTTGGGAATCCTTACGGTTTGGAACCAGTCACACCAACAATTGCACCTTTGTTAGCCGAAGATGGTCAACCGCTTCCTTATATAGCCAGTAATGATATCACTGTTTTTAGTATCTTTGATACAGGTATAGGTGTAGTTAGTAGCTATTATTTTGATACCCGTAAACCAGATTCAGATGTGGTAAAGTTTGATGAATTCAAATTGAAATAAATAGGTTTTTTGTGATTTTTTACTGTAAATTTGGTTATATATTTTGTAGCAAATAACGCCTTATGTGAATTAAGCCAGAGGATGCTGTTCAAAGGTAAGAACGTCAATACCAAAACGAAGACGCAGAAAAATGCCTAGAGTATAACTGGCGATTTTGGCAGCAACATGGACGCAGATACCACCAACTTTCTTCCTCAATAGGCGCTCCAAATTACCTCCGGTATTTTGCACCTCGTGAAATACCCCTTCAACACCCTGGCGCAGGCGATTGAGCAAACCCTCAAAAGCTTTTGGCTGTTGTTGAAGCTGATTAGCTCGTTTTGGAGTAAAAATTTGATTACCCGTAGTTTTAGCAATATCGCTTTGCCATTCACCACCGATAAATCCTTTATCTGCAAGGATACGGCAGCCGCGAACGGAATCTAAAACCGATTCTACTGCTAAAGGTTCATCTGTAGTGGCTGGCACTAAAGAATAAACCAAGGGAATACCATTGAGAGTGCTGACCAGAACTAACTTGTAGCCAAAGTAATTCATTTTGCCACCGGCACACCAGCCATAATCAGCACTGTAAATTCACTTTGGCTTTTGTCACGTTTATAGCCAACTACAGGTATTGGTTTTGTATCTAACACCAAGGTACGTTAAAACATTGCCCCCAAGTCTCCAAGGCAAAAACGTCTTAATTCTTCCAGCATTCCCTCTAATCCTCTGGCTCTGGGGTTGAACTGGCTTTGGTCTAACAGTTTTGGAAACAAACTCAAATAATTTGCCCTCACGAACCCTAAAAACTTTTGTTCTCCTGGGTATGGGAAAAAATCCATTGCTACCAACGGTGTTAACATCTCACTATCCGTGAATTTTGGTGATGGCCTTGGCAATAACGGTAGGTAACAATAGCCTTTTTGTTGATACCAATCATCATTAGCGCAAAAATTGTCGTCAATAGGGTGGAACCTTCTACTATATTCATTAGGAAACCTCAAGCTTTGGTGTCGTTACCTTTATCCTGTGGTTTCCCCTTCTTTTTTGCTACCCCATCTCACATAAGGCGTAAAGAATATAGAGATATTCCATAAACCTCTCCACAACGGTTGGTATTAAGTTTGAATAACAAAAATATTGAAGCATATAGTTAGTTCCCCACAGATCAAAGTTATATTTTTCCTCACTAGAAAAAAATATAGTAACCTGAGCAGGTTATGATACGCTATCTGCGAAGAGTAAAAGGTACTATAAATGACTAAGCTGCGGGTGGGACTGCTGTTTGGGGGTCGTTCCGGGGAGCATCAAGTTTCAATTAGTTCAGCACGGGCGATCGCTAAAGCTTTAAGTGCAGAGCAAAATGCTAGTAAGTACGAAATTATACCTTTTTACATCCAGGAAGATGGATGCTGGTTAGGGAAAGAAATATCCCAAGAAGTTATAGAGTCTGGTATTCCACACTTAGAAGTCCAAAACCTAAGCCCATGGCGATCGCTTTCCCAAGTCACAGATGTAGCAGATGTTTGGTTTCCCATTCTGCACGGTCCCAATGGTGAAGACGGTACTATTCAAGGGTTACTCACATTAATGCAAGTTCCCTTTGTTGGTTCAGGGGTGTTAGGTTCGGCTGTGGGTATGGATAAAATTGCCATGAAAATGGCCTTTCAGCAAGCAGGATTGCCCCAGGTGAAATACAAGGCGTTAACGAGAGGGCAAGTTTGGTCAAATCCTTGTGTGTTCCCTAAACTATGCGATGAAATTGAGTCAGCTTTAGGTTATCCCTGCTTTGTCAAACCTGCTAACTTGGGTTCATCGGTGGGTATTACCAAAGTGCGATCGCGCCAAGAGTTAGAAGCGGCTTTAGACAATGCTGCTACTTATGACAGACGGCTAATTGTAGAAGCAGGGGTAGTTGCTAGGGAAGTAGAATGTGCTGTATTAGGTAATGAGCAAACCAAAGCCTCTATCGTCGGAGAGATTACTTTCGATAGTGACTTTTATGATTATGAAACTAAATATACGCCAGGTAAAGCAGATTTACTGATTCCCGCACCGATTCCAGATGCTGTGAGCCGCCAAATCCAAGACATGGCATTACAAGCCTTTGCAGCTGTTGACGCTGCTGGTCTCGCAAGGATAGACTTTTTCTTTATAGAAGCCAGTGGGGAAGTATTGATCAACGAAATCAACACTTTACCAGGCTTTACTGCTACTAGTATGTATCCCCAACTCTGGGCTTATAGCGGTATACCCTTTGCTGAATTAGTGGATCGGTTAATTCAATTAGCCCTAGAAAGGCATTCTGGTAATAAGTTAAAGTCATTTGACTAAAGCTCCTCATTGCACCAAAAAATAGAATTTAGTAGCGAATGTTTCCACAAAAAAAGCTACTGAATTCCTAATTTTGGCTACGGTTACCTCATGGTTAACTCCTCCACTACAATCGTTGCCTAGAGGGGAAAAATCTGAAAGTCATTATGAAACAGAATCAGAGCCTAAATGGAAAGCCAAACCAACTCAGAGATAGAACAAAAACTCAATCCGGACTCATAGGTAGCTCAAATATTTTTATTTATCTGCTTATACGTCATCCGGGATTATTGTTAACTGCGTTCTTAACAATGATGATGGCAACTGCCAGTTTAGCTTTATATAGCTTGGGTTATGTTGACAGTGTAGACAAACCAGAAGTAGAAGAAATTTCTGCTGTCGTGGAAAAACCAATCATAACAACCTCTGAGAACAGCAATCCTACACCCTTATGGTTGGTAGTTGCCATTGCCCTCAGTTGTGCAAGTGGTTGCTTAATAATTGTCCGGCTAATCAACTGTCCTCATCAGCCTCAACAAGTTCGCCGCAAACTCATCAACAGCCATCGCACCTCAAGATCCTTCACACCAAATCGTCACTCAAACTTAAAACCAACAAGTTTAGAGAGTGAGCCAGTTTTTGTACCCTTGCAACCACTCAAGCCTGTAGTCACCGTTGCCAAATCAGAATCTGAAGTAAGAGCGCTACCAACAGAAAATAGGCATCGACTGCATAAAAGTAAAGAAAGTTTGGCAGAGTTGATGGATATTCGTAAAAACAATTCTTTGTCTACAATTTTACAGAAATATTAATCTGGTTCTGAAAACTGCTGAGTACTCAGACCCTTGGTCATAGGAAAATTATCCTAGACGAATAAAAAAACAATTCAAAATTCAAAACCTAAAATTTAAAACTGGTACTATCTAGCGTTAAGCCTCCCCGATGTAGAAAACCGGGGACTTCTGAAGAGTCCATACACTAACTTTCTTAGGCTGACATAAACAGCCCCTATGATTCTGCCAAAATCAATTTTTAGCATCACCGCTACCCTTCTCAAAATGTTAGCAGCGCCATGACAGTCTGCATTAATCTTGAAACCATCAGAAGATACGCATCATGGTTAGTTATTGGGAGCGAATAAATTCCCTCTCTGGAGCTTCCTCGGCTCCCTGAACCCAAGTGGCTTCCGTGCTTTTTAGCGATTTTATAAAGTCTGACCAACGAGCAAAGAGAAAAATCTAAAAAACTGCCAAAATGGCAACCACGCTGAGGTGAACTGAGTTAAATTGTAGAAGACAAAAAACAAAGAGGGTCCTGTTAATAGAAATAATCAAGACTAACTGAATCTTGACCAGTGTTTTAAAAATTAGGCTTGGTATTTGTCGCACCAGGAAAATTAAATCTGTATAAGCGTTGTCATTGATATACACATTAGCCCCCTAAATAAAGGACAGCGCCTGTACATATTCCTGATCACTACAGTGGCAAATGCCAGAGTGAGAGACCAGAGGCGCTTGATATGCCTTCTCTCACTCTTTTTTTTACGGTGTGATGCTGATGCATATAGCTTCCACCCGCTGGCCACGGCACTTAACTTGTGTCAAGTTGTAGTCTATATTATATTTGATTTTAATTTGAATATCTATCTTTAGATAGATGAAGTACCTTTATACAGACTTCAGAATAAAATCTTGTGATATGAACAACTTATATTACATCTTGTAGCAGTGGCTTTATTGGTATTAAAGTCATGTGGACAAAACTAAAAATTTGCTAAAAATTTGCTCAAACCCAGAAATGTTGAATGTCGTTACAAAACTTTACATAGTTATATATAGTAGTCCTATCAAAGGTGAAAATGTCAACATCTCATAATATCTTCCATCCAATGAACATAACTGATTTGTTGACACATACAAGCTTGAAGGTAGCGGAATTTATCTAACATCTTTTCACCCCATTGTTTAGGAACAGATACAAGTTGTAAAATTAGATAAGC